>DATBTN010000042.1 GCA_036559195.1 Candidatus Baltobacteraceae bacterium | reverse complement strand
CGCCGTCGACCGGAGCGGCTACAAACGTGGCAATGGCGACGATGACCAAAACCTCAGAGATCACCGCCTCCAAAGCCAAAGGCTACACTGGAAACGCCTGCGGCGAATGCGGCCAACTAACGATGGTCCGCAACGGCTCCTGCGAAAAATGCGACAGCTGCGGTTCCACGAGCGGGTGTAGTTAAAAGTTAAAAATATCCGCGTGTTTCGTTAAATGTTACACGCTTAAGCTTGGACAATGCAATAACGCGCTCCGGCATCGTCGGGGCGCGTTATGTCTGTAGTGCAATGCCCAAACACACGCGTCCCGCTCACTCAGTAACGAAGGTCAGCTTAATTGCGTCTTCGCCGACGGGATTGGTGCCGACAAGGCGGAGCGATATGTACCCGTTCCCAGTAAACCGTGGGATATTCTCAATCACGTCTCAACAGCCATACGAGGAAAAGAGCTATGGGTCGAGTACTCTGGATGTCGAGCGCTAGGGGCGCATCCGGTCCGCGGAAAGGGCAGAGCCCACCCTCGTAAAACGAATCGATTCATAACGGACTTTCTGCCTGCTATGCGGACGTCGGGCGCAACAACGAAAGGAAGTCTGTTATGCCCACAAAGCTTCTTCCCACGCGTCCCAGCCTGGATCATCTCAAGAAACAGGCGAAGGATCTCCTCGACGCGCATCGCGCCGGTACGATGGCCGCGGCCCAACGGATCCGAGAGTTTCATCCTCGGTTTCGCCGCGCAAACGACGCGGAGATCGCGAAGTCAATATTCAAGCTCAGCGACGCACAGCTTACGATCGCGCGCGAGTACGGCTTTCCGAGCTGGCCGCAGCTCAAGGACTACATCGAGGCTCCAGACCGCGAAGACCTACAGGCGCCGACGCATGAGCGTATAAAAGACCCGGCGTTTCGGCATGCCGTCGAGTTGCTGGACGCTGGACGCGCCGGCGAACTGCGCGCATGGCTGCACGGGCATCCCCATCTCGTCCGCCAGCACGTCGCCCTTCCCGGCTCGAACTATTTCACCAATCCGGCGCTTTTGGAGTTTATCGCCGAGAATCCCACGCGGCATGGAACGCTTCCGCCGAACATCGCCGTGGTCGCACGAGTCATCTTAGATGCCGGAGCGGCCGACGATCGCGCCGGCCTGGACTCCGCTCTCGAACTTGTCGCATCGAGCCTTGTCGCACGCCGATACGGCGTTCAGCTCGATTTGGTCGCGCTGCTCTGCAGCTACGGTGCGGATCCCACACCCGCAGCGCGCATTGCTGCGCTGTACGGCGAGTTCGCCGCTGTCGAAGCGCTCCTTGAGAGCGGCGCTACGCTCGATCTTCCGGTTGCCGCGGCGCTCGGAAGAATAGACGACGCGCGCGCGATGGTCGCGACGGCCACGGCGGAGCAGCTCGACGCCGCCCTCGCGGTGGCCGCCAACCACGGTCATGCCGACCTCGTTACCTTGCTATTGGACGCCGGCGCTCACGTGAACCGGTTCAGTCCTGTCGGTGCACACTCGCACGCCACGCCGCTGCACCAAGCGGTGGCCTCGGGCCAAGAGAAGGTCGTGCGGCTGTTGGTCGAGCGCGGCGCAGACCGGAGCATCAAGGATATTCGCTATAACCGTACGCCGCTGGATTGGGCTGAGTATCTCGGACACGCCGCCATCGCAGATTACCTTCGCGAACTTTGACGCGATTCCAAGCAATTGTCCATTTAGAGGTCCTACGCACAAGTGAAAATCGTCGTGCTGATACCGTTCTTGGCCTCCGAGCTGCGGGCAATACTTATTGGGTTCCATCAGCCAATGAACGGCATTCAGGTCGTTCCTCAACCATTCCGCATTCTTCGGGCGCTCCAGGCGCATGTTTGTCGTCCGCCAAGTGAAGATCGCTTACCGCAGCAATGACCGGCAGCACCACGCTCACCTTGTTTCCACTTACCAATCGCGTCGATGACAGGTTCGTGCAGAGTTGCGCGACAATAAACAAGCCGCGCCCGGACTCGCTGTTCCTCGGCGGCAAAGAGTGCATCAGCACGAAGCCCGCGCCCGAATCGCAGACGTCGAGCGTCACGAGGCCGTGCGCGTCGGACTCTACGGTAATTTCGATGGGCCCGGGCGCGTGTCGCACAACGTTTGCGACCAGCTCGCCAAAGGCGATTTCGGCGCTTTTGCAATCGGACTCCGATGTGCACGCCTGCTGCAACGCATCCAAAAACCCGTGTCGCGCGTAAAGGGCGAGTCTTGCGTCAGCTGCTTGAAACTGCCATTCCATTGTTGCCCCCGAGGCCTCCGGACCTTTCCGGGCCTCTGTGTTGTACGGTGTCCTCGTGGGGTTGCCGGGCCGCTCCGCCACTTCTTACCCTATAAGCACGATTCCATACATAGTGGTGGCCACTTTCTGCCAAAGCTCGGCTTCGCGGCAGGCCGGCACCGAGATTACTCGAAGCTCGGAAACCTCGCCGTACTTGTGAAAAAGGTGCGCGGTCGCCGGTCTAATCATAGACCTATCGGTCGGACCCTAATCGAGCAATCCCCGAATCGCCAGTCACCTATGAGGCTGGCAAAAGTGGTGATCTCGATGGCGGATGCTTTCTCGCCAACTCACACAACGGGCAATGTCTTTTTGGATAAAATGCCAGCGGCCGCGCGAGCGGCTCTTCATCCGCACCTTCAGCATGTGTCGCTAAAGCACACGCGCGAGATTTACGCGGCGGGTGAACCGATGGACGCGCTGTTTTTTCCGATCCACAGCATTATCTCGGTTGTCGCGGATCTGCGCGAGGGCGAAACTGTCGAAATCGGTATTGTCGGTCGCGAAGGTATGTCCGGTCACACCGTGGCGCTCGGTCAATCCATCGCACGACACCGGTCCAACGTGCAAGTGGGAGATTCGGCGGAGTGCATATCTGCCGACCACTTTCGGGCGGCGCTCCAAAGCGAGCCGGAACTCCAAGCGTACGTGGAGCGCTACGCATACGCAACGACCATTGCTCTTGCACAGTCGGTCGCGTGCAATAGCCATCATCCGGCCAACGAACGATGCGCCCGCTGGCTTTTAATGGCGCACGATCGCGTTGAAGGCGACGTTGTGTTGTTGACTCAAGAATTCTTGGGGCAAATGCTCGGGGTTCGACGTGGCAGCGTAACCATCGCTGCGTCTGCTCTACAAGAAGCTGGGTTTATTTCGTACTCGCGCGGGCACATTTCCATACGCAATCGGAGCGGACTCGAATCGGCGTCCTGCGAGTGTTACGATACCGTGGAACACGAGCTGAAGGGCATCATGGGGTATTCTATTAGCAAGACGGCCGACATGGATGCCGACGCGCGCCTCGTTACTAAGAGACAGGATGGGTCCGCGAGTCCCAGCTCAGACGGTCACGCCGGCAGCACCTATTAATGTATTAATCTGGGCAGCGTCCTGGAGGGCGTCGGCGACGCGCGGTTCCCAATGCACGATGTCGCGGCGACCGGGCTTGCTAAGCAACAGGCAGATCTGATAGTCGGCTCTAGCCAGATCAATCGAGTATGAATAGCTGATCCAGATTCGCAAGAGAAAGCATCCGCGCCAAACGCGGTGCGACATGAAGGAGGCGCAGCTGCGTCTCGGGATCATGCTCCCTCCATTGGTGCAGCTTGCCGATCAGCACGCCAAGGCACGAGCAGTCCAGATGTTCCGTCGTCGACAGATCGAGCACGACATCGCCGCGCCGTGAAGCGCAGTAAATTCAGACGGATGCCTCGCCAGCGAACCGTGAAAAGAGCGCTTAAGGACGCGTTGGCGAGTGGTCATTGCCGGCAGAGTCGAAGTAGTATGATCCAAACTCTTTGCCCAGTTCCTTCAATGAGAATGGCGTTCCCATTGACTGCATTGCTATGCTGTCGCGATGCGGCTCTTCGATGCGAACAATCAAGGTCGCGGGATACGGCGTCGAAAATGAATCGAACAGATCTATAGCCATACGACGAGCGTTTTCAACGGCTTCTTCGGCTGTTGCACCAACGGCCGCGATGTCCATTTGGCTTTCCGCGATGTAGCCGTTGCCAAGCCGGGTGACGTGGATGCGCACTGGGTCCAAGGTCTAGATCTCCTCCAGGGCGAGCGGGGAAACGGTGTCCTTATTGTAAAGCCAGGAGGCGACAGCATCGGTCAGATGCCGTGCATACGAGAGGCCCGAAAAAGTGGACCCCGGCTTCTTTCTCACTACGTTTAGCAACCAACTAACCGATTGCGACGCCCTCTCCGATTGTTATCGACCTCGATGAGAGCAGGATCAGCGCCAAGACAACTGAAGTCCGGCGGCTGTGGCGGATTCCGGTCCGTTCATGCGGGTGCTGCACTCGATCTTCTCAAGCCGGCAGCGGTGACGATCAACCCGTTCGCTCCGGGCGTCGCGGGGCTCGCGACGGTCACGGTCTCGGGCAACGCAACTTTCAAACTGCTTCCGTAATCTTGGGCTTGCATTTAAGCAATGGGCACTGCGAATCTTCAATCGACCGACAAAGAATCAGAGCCCGTAGTTCCCGCGGATCTTCGCAGGGCTCTCGCAGCCGCGCCGATCGCGAAGGCTCGATGGAACGATCTTACGCCGATCGCGCGCATGGACTTTATTAGTTGGATAGACGGCGCCAAACAATCGGAAACCCGCAGACGCCGGATCGAGAGAACCTGCGAGACGGTTGCCGCCGGTAAGCGACGCCCCTGTTGTTTCTCGATCGTGCCGCTCGATCTTCACAAAGCGCTTACGGCTACGCCGGCAGCAAAGGCACGATGGAGCGATCTTACGCCAATCGAGCGCAGAGAGTTCATCAGTTGGATAGGTTCGGCTAACCAGCCCGAGACCCGTAAAGAACGAATCGAGAAAGCCTGCACGGCGGTCGCGGCCGGAAAACGACGCCCGCTCAAGAACGCGTGATTCGACTTGGGCGCAAGCCGCCTCTACGCTAAGGCCGGTCGGGCGCTCCGTAGTTGACCATGCAAAAACCAAGGCCTGGCCCCGTCAACTTGCTCGATATGGATATTATCGCTATACTAGTTGTATGCCCAAAATATCCATGCTTATTGGCGAGACCGAGCTTCGGCTCATTGATTCAGTGAGCAAAAATCGCACGGTTTTCATGGTAGAAGCCGCCGTGGCCGAGGCAAAAACCCGGAGGCGCGCCCTGCAGGACGCGGAGATCGCTCGTATCTGTCGAGAGAACGCCGATGACGACCGAGCTACTGCGGCCAATTGGGACCCGACGCTTCTCGACGGGTTGCCGGACTAGGTGCTTCAACGTGGTGAAGTCTGGCGCGTCGCTTTTGATCCCGTGTGCGGCAGCGAGCAAGCGAAAACCCGTCCCGCCGTCATCGTTCAGCGAGATTCCGCGAATGCGTCATCGCCTATTACGATCGTATGCCCGCTTGCGGACGCACGCAACAAAGACGGCAATCTGCTAAACGTCTTCGTTCGGCGGGGCGAAGGCGGAACACTAAAGGACAGTCTCGTTTTGTGCAACCAAATTCGCGCGATCGATCGCTCGCGTTTGTTTGGGAGTGCCCTAGGATCCCTAGACGAACCCACGATGCAGCTCATTGCCGAGGGACTCCGGGCGATTCTGGACATTTGACATCACGTCGTCGCAACCAAGAACTGTTCCGAGTTTCCCGGTCGCAAGCCGTCGCTGCGCTCGACAAAGTAACGCTGATAGAGTGCAGCTCCCGTCACGACATCTGCCTCCTTCAAGCCGACGCCATGCGCCAGTGCGACGATTTCAGTTGGGGCAAAGAAGCTGACAAACGGCGTTCCGCTCGCACGCGCCCCGTCGATCGCCGCCTCAAATCCGGCACGTTCTCGCGATTCGACCAATTCGAGTGGGAGCACAAACGTCATCGCGAACGTGGAGCCCGGCGCGAGCGCTGCGATGTGATGCAGCATCTCCACAATTGCATCTTGCGTTAGGTACAAACTCACGCCCGTGCACGCGACGATGGCCGGCTCGAAGCGGTTAAAACCGGCTGCGAGCAGCGCGTCCCACCAAGAAGTACCCGACTCGAAATCGATCGGCACGAACCGCAGCCACTCCGGGATCCCGAAGCCGAGCTCGTTCAGTCGTTGTTTCTTCCACGCCTGCGGACCGGGTTGATCGACTTCGAAGATCTTCACGTGCGAGGCGATACGGGTCGACGTTGCGCGAAAGTGTCGAGACCCGCACCGAGCATCACATATTGCCGTACCCCGCGAGCCGCGGCTTTTTCAACCAGATCGTCAATAAATCGAGCGCGCGCCACAATCGACGCACGAAACGAGCCCGCACGTTGCGGATCCATGTCGGGCCGTTCGCGCCAACCCTCCTTCGGCGAAAGAAGTTTAAGACCGACAACGTCTTCGAACACATGCGGAGGCGCGTCGATGTGTGCGTGCAGCGCGCGCCACAAGGCGACGCGTTCCGCGGTCGACTCCGGCGCAACGGCAGAGTTGTCATGCATGATGGCCCGAAACGGCTCCTTTTCTCGGCGCACGCAACCTGGCTGTTTTCTCGACGGCAGCTAGCATCCTCATAACAAACATCCTCTAGCTAAATCATGACAACGAGGTCGGAGTACGAGAGCTTGCTGGATCGCCCTTGTCGGTAATGGGTCGAACCCGGAAAGTCCGCATAACCGCGCGAAATCAAAAGCGTGGTCAAATGGGGTAGAAGATAACGATGCTTGAGACTATCGCTCGAAAGGCGTCGATCGCGATTGGCGCATTCGTCTTGCTTCTTCTGCTGCCCGTGAGTGCGGCCACGCCGCCTGATAGCCAAATCCACGCTCACGTGAACGCCGCGCTGGAGCAGCTCGACCGATTTAAACTGACGCACGATCCCGCCGATGTAAAGACCGCCCTTGCCGACATGGATACGTCACTCGATTTGGACTCTCTCACGGTCGAAGGCTTTGTCGTCGATCGGCGGCGTTTCGCGTACGGCTATGCGAAAATCGCCGCGGCGATAGAGCGTTCCTACGATCCGAACTACAATGCTCTCGATCCCAACAACGTGCCGGTCGTGCCATGCCCACCGCCGCCGCGGGAACTTAGGGGCGCGATATGCCCGGCGCTTTCGGATATTCACGATCCCAAGGTTCGCGCGGAGTACGCGGAGCTTCTCCGCGCAAACGACGATAAGGGTCGACGCGCGAGCGTGTATCTTATGTGGCAACGCTTGGACGAGTCCGCTATGGCTCGCCTTGAAAGCGGGCTCGATCTCTTAAGACGCGTTCAGCCCTGCACTGTCTCCGACGATTCCGATACCTTACGTTCGATCTTTCAAGCTGGCGGGTTAAGCCGCCAAAACCTTGGGCGAATCGAAAAGGTGCTCCAGACGCCGACACCGCGCGGCCGGGCTCTACGCCTTATTGACGACGCGCCACATCTCGCGTGGTCGGATTGCAACAAGCCCTGATCCTGCGTGCAGGAGCACTCTTCGGACAACTGAAGATCGGCGCATATGGCGAATCCCACCACAGCGCAGAGCACGCCGGGACTCAAGCGCCGCCTTGGCATCGCAGACTTTACGTTGATTACGATCGGCTCGGTTATCGGCTCGGGGATCTTCCGCAATCCCGCCGTCGTCGCGCAGCGCGCCCATTCGCCGGTTCTTATCATGTCGTGCTGGATCGCCGGCGGCGTTCTCGCACTGATCGGCGCCTTCGTCTTTGCCGAACTCGCCTCGCGACGCCCGGAAAACGGCGGCCTCTATGCCTATTTGCGCGACGCCTTTGGCTCGGGCGTCGGTTTCGTTTTCGTGTGGATGGATTTTTGGCTGATGTACAGCGGCGCAACCGCGGCCTCGGCCGCGCTCTTCGCCGGATACGTCATACCGGCTCTAGGCATCACCGCCGACTCGCGACTCGTCGCGGTCATCACGCTCGCCTGCGTTACGCTCATCAATATTTTGGGCGTTCGACAGGGAGCGGCTTGGCAGAACCTTCTCGTCGTTTTGAAAATGGGCGCGATCGCCGCGTTGATCGTTGCGGGTTTCGCGGCGCACCCGTTGCCCGCACAGGCGCCGCTGGCGGCATTTCACTCGCCGGTCCAACTCCTCGGCGCGCTCGGCGTCGCCATGCTGCCGGTGCTTTTTGCCTACGTCGGGTTTCAATCGGCGGGCTACATTACCGGTGAAGTGCACGATCCCGTGCGAACCGTTTCTCGCGGCTTGCTTCTCGGCGTCGGCATCGTGGTCGTCGTCTATCTGCTCGTCAATGCCGGCTGCCTGCGCGTCCTGGGCGCGGCCGGCCTGGCGGCGTCTACAACGCCCGCGGCCGACGTCATGCGTGCCGCATTCGGACCCCTGGGCTCGCGTTTGATCGCCATCGCCATCGGGATATCCACGCTCGGCTATATGAGTACCTCGATTCTGCTGGCGCCGCGGATCTATTTTCAACTCGCGCGCGACGGCATGCTCTTTCGTCAAATCGCGTGGGTGCATCCGCGCACACACGTTCCCGTGGTCGCGATCGCCCTTTACGGCGCGATGGCCGCCGTGCTCGCCGCCAGCGGAACGTTCGCACAGATCATCAATTGGGTCACGTTGCCGGTGTGGTGCTTTATCGCGCTCGCGGCCGTTGCATTGTTCGTGCTGAGAAAGCGCGACGCAGCGCTGGCACCGCCGCAGATTCGCGTTCCCGGTCATCCCTGGACGACGCTTCTACTCGTCGTCGCGGTCATCGGCGTCGTGGTATCGGAGATAGCGATCTATCCGCGCGATTCGATCTATGCGGTGCTGGTCGCCGTCGTCGGCGCAGTCGTCTACGCGGTCGTCGTTCGAAGAATGGTCTCGATGAAAGGCCGGCCGAGCGGGGTATAGAGTGTGCATGGAAACTATTGTGTTTTACGGAGCAGGCATGCTCGGCTCGGGCTTCGTTCGGGCATTTCGCCGCCGCGGCGTCGCCGTGCACGTCTGGAACCGCACGTTCGAAAAAGCGCAGGCGCTTGAAGCGTGCGGTGCCGTGGCCTTCCGCAGCGCTGCAGAGGCGGCGCGCGGCGCGACGCGCGTTCATTTGTGCCTGCGCGACGACGCGGCCGTCGACGAGACGTTTGCCGCCGCTCGCCCGGGCATCGCGCCGAAGACGCCGATCGTGGATCACACAACCGTCACGCCGCGCGGCGTCCTGGATCGCGCGAAGCGCTTGAACGACGCGGGATACACGTTCCTCCACGCGCCGGTGTTCATGGGGCCGCCCCAGGCCGAACAGGCTACCGGGACGATGCTCGCCTCCGGGCCGAAGGGCGATTTCGAGGCCTTGCACCCTTCGCTCGCGCCGATGACCGGCGAAGTTCGCTATCTGGGTGCGCGTGTGGATCTCGCCTCGATTTTTAAACTTATGGGCAACGCGATGATTCTCGCAGTTGTCGGCGGATTAAACGACGTCTTCAGCCTGGCCGAAGCGTGCGGCGTCACCCGCGAAGAGGCCTACACGCTCTTCGATTTCTACCATCCCGAAGGACAAATTACCGGTCGCGGAAAGCGCATGTCGCAGGCCGATTACGAGCCCACGTGGACGCTTGAGATGGCGCACAAAGACGCAACGCTGATGCTGCAAACGGCAAACGATCGAAGCCTGCCTATTATCGCGGCGATTGAAAGCAGACTTCGCTATGCAATAGAGCGGGGATTCGGCGACCAGGACCTGGCAGCTATCGCTAAAAGTTAATGACGGGTGCGCCTGTCATTTCCAGAAGCGAGCTACGTCGAGACCGAACGCGGATACCGCCTCACTATCGGCCGGGTATCTCTTAGCCAAAGCACGTTCCTACTGCTCGCCGCGATTATTGTCGGCCTCGGCGGTGGATTCGGGGCCGTACTCTTTCGTCGTTTGATCTCCGGCGAAGGTGCGTTCGCATTCGGCTGGCTTGGCCCGCACCTCGCGTTTCTCGGCCACGCGAGCGTCGTTCCGGTACTGATCCTCGGTGGCATCATCACCACGTTCGTGGTCGAACGATTTGCAAAGGAAGCTAAGGGTCACGGCGTTCCCGAGGTGATGGCCGCGGTCGCACTGCGCGGCGGCATCATGCGTCCGCGTATCATCGCGGTAAAAAGTCTCGCCTCGGCAACCTGCATCGGCTTCGGCGGAAGCGTCGGGCGCGAAGGGCCGATCGTTCAAATCGGCGCAACAATCGGTTCGGTCATCGGGCAAATCGTTCGAGCTCCAGCACCAATTGTACGGACCCTGGTAGCGTGCGGCGCGGCCGCTGGGATCTCCGCGACGTTCAATGCCCCGATCGGCGGGGTCTTCTTCGCGAACGAGGTGATTATCGGCGACTTCGCACCTCGTTCGTTTGCGGTTATCGTCGTCGCGAGCGTCGTTTCAGCGGTCATAGGCCGCGCGTTCTTCGGAAACCATCCGTCCTTTAACGCGGCGGCGTTTTACCTCGCCTCTCCGTGGGAGCTGGTACTCTACGCAATTCTAGGACTGGTCGCCGCGGTGTGGGCGTTTGGTTTTGTGCGCTTTCTCTACATCCTTGAGGACGGCTTCGAACGCTGGAAACTCCATCCGCTCCTGAAAGCGGCCATTGCCTTCGGCGTGGTGGGCCTGATCGGAGTTTGGGTGCCGCAGGTTCTCGGAGTCGGCTACGGCAGCATGCAATCGGTGCTCGACGGTCACGTGCCGGCGCGGCACGCACTCATGCTCGCCGTACTCAAACCACTCGCCACTTCACTTACACTCGGCGGTGGCGGCAGCGGCGGCGTATTTGCTCCATCGCTCTACACCGGGGCTATGCTCGGCGATGCATTCGGCCGCATCGTGCATGACATCTTTCCCGCCTGGACGGCCAACGCCGCCGCCTACGGCCTAGTCGGGATGGCTGCCGTGTTCGCGGCCGCTGCCGAAGCCCCGATCACCGCGATTATGATCGTTTTCGAAATGTCCGACGACTACACCATCATCCTGCCGCTAATGATCTGCACGGTCATTGCGACGGTGCTGGGCCGTCGATTGCTTGGGCACACCGTTTACGAAATGAAACTGGTGCGTCAAGGCATCGATTGGATGACGGTTCGACGCCCGCGACTCTTGACGCGCGTAAGTGTAACGGTCGTAGAGCGGCAGCCGCCGATCGTTGCCCACGCCGGCGAGACCGTCGCCGACGTCGCCAAACGCCTGCACGGCAGCGAGGAATTTGTCGTGCCGGTTTCCGAGGAACGAAAGTTCACCGGGTTCGTGACGGCTACCGATATCGCGGCCACACTCGCCGCGGGGTCTTCATCGACGCTCGTCCGCGAGATCGCGCGTAAAAGCGCCGCTAAACTCACCCGAGCCGATACGCTCGAACAAGCCGCAACGCTCATGGCAGACCTAGGCACACCGTTGTTACCTGTCGTCGATCCCTCGGACGGCACACTGCTCGGTATCGTCACCCGGCGCGACGTACTCGACGCCTATCGCAACGCCGCAGATCCATAGGGGTTAACCGCTCGTCGGCTTAGCGTGGACGGGTAGCTCGACGCGGATGCTCACGCACTCGCCTTCCTGCCGCACGTCAACGCGTTCGGCGGCATCGAAGTCGGAATCGTCGCGAGCGAGTTCCCGCAAACGAGTGACGAATTCGCGCCGGCAATGGCGAACGTCCGCGCTATCCGCGCAATCGACGAAATCTCACAGTAACCATCGGGAGGGTAGCGCCGGCTGCGATCCGTAACTCGACGTATGTCCGCTGACAGCAATTTTGCCGCACACGCTCCGGTTATCGAAACGCCGCGTCTGGTCATGCGCGCTCACCGGCTCGAGGATTTTCCCGCCTGCGCCGCGATGTGGGCCGATCCGATCGTTACGCGCTACATCGGCGGCAAACCCTCCACGCAAATGGAAACCTGGGGGCGGCTGATGCGTTACGTCGGCCATTGGGCGCTGCTGGGCTTCGGCTATTGGGCCATCCAAGACAAGGCTAGCGGCAATTTCGCCGGCGAACTTGGATTCGCCGATTTCAAGCGCGATATGCAGCCGTCGATCGACGGCATGCCGGAGCTGGGCTGGGCACTCGCAACTCCCTTTCACGGCAAAGGCTACGCGACCGAGGCGGTCCGTGCGGCGATTGCCTGGGGCGACGCTCATTTCGGATCGGCTCGCACCGTCTGCCTGATCGATCCGGAAAATCTTGCGTCCATCCGAGTCGCGCAGAAATGCGGCTATATGGAATCCGAGCGTACGACCTGGCACGGTCTGTCCACGGTGCTGTTTACGCGGTAGACGTCATGTAACGGGCCGGAAACGCATCGCTTTTCGGCGCGGTACACCGCTCGTGTTTTCGACGAATTCGAATCCGAGTCGCGCGTACAGACGCATCGCGGCCGCATTGTTTTCTTCCACCAACAGTTCGAGTTCTTGGCCCGTTTCTTGGATGGCGCGACGCACTAACGCGCTGCCGTAGCCGCTCCCGCGGTGCCGCGGATGGACGGCGATCGAACGCAGGCGGACGGGATCGGCGTCCAGATCCAGTAAGACGTAGCCGGCGACGTCCCCCGCGGGGCCCGCGGCGACGATCGTTCGAAACCGGCGCTCGGCAACGATCGCGGCGTAAAACGCGTCTTCGTACTGCTCGTCGGCCGGAAACGCCAGCCGGTCGATCTCCTTCATCGCGACAACGTCCGCGGGTACTGCGTAGGCAAAATCCGGCATACTGTTCAACCGCCGAGACGCTTCTGGACGAAGTGGTGCCGCCCTCCGTTTTTTGGGAAACAACACGTTCATGCAGCAACACGACGGCTCCGGAACGCGTTCCGAACGCTACCGCGAAATCATGGGCGTCCTAGCCAAGCACGGTCTGGCCGCGGCCGGGGCCGGCATGCGTCTTCATCCCGACGGCGAGCGGGCCCAGCTTCAGGCCGAGCAATTACGGTTGGCTTGCGAAGAGCTCGGCACGACGTTTATCAAGCTCGGGCAAATTCTCTCGACCCGCGGCGACCTGCTGCCGCCACAGTATCGCGACGAGCTTGCAAAGCTTCAGGACTCCGTCGCTCCGCTCGACGCGGCCATCATCGTAACGGAGATCGAAAACGAACTCGGCGCATCGACCGCGGAGCTCTTTGCCACGTTCGATCCCATTCCGCTGGCCGCCGCCTCGATCGGGCAGGTTCACGTCGCAACGCTCGCCGACGGCCGCGACGTCGTGGTCAAAGTGCGCAAACCCGGCGTCCGCGCGGTCGTCGAACGCGATCTCGATATTCTGAACGGACTCGCTGCCTCTGCCGAAAAACACTTTCCGGATTTCGCAGATCACGATGTCGAAGGGCTGGTCGAAGAATTCGGCGACATGCTGCGCGCGGAGCTCGACTACACGCGCGAAGCGCGCAACATCGAGATCTTTCGCGGATTCTTCGGCGACGAGCGCGGCTTCGAGTTGCCTGAGGTCATCTGGGATCGTTCCACGGCCCACGTCCTGACGCTGACGCTGGTGCGAGGCACGAAAGCGACCGAAGATTTCTCCCTCACCAAAAAGCGCCAGGAAGCCGCGGCGCAGCGCATCGCCCGCTTCGTCCTCGAGCCCGCTTTCGTACACGGCATCTTCCACGCGGATCCGCATCCCGGCAACGTTCTGATCCGGTCCGACGGAACGGTCGGCATCATCGACTTCGGCATGGTGGGCCGGCTCTCCGAAGAGCAGCGCCGCCGTCTGGGCGACATCTTTCTGGCCATGGAACACCACGACGCCCAGCGCGTGAGCGATCACCTCATCGATCTCGCGCCGCCGCTTGCGCCGGTCGATCGAGTCGCCTTCGGCGCACAGATCGGCCGCTTGCTCGACCGCTATATGAGCAGTTCGCTCGAGCAGGTTCAAATGGGGGCCGCACTCGGAGAAATGCTCGATCTCATCCGCGAGTACGGGCTGCGCATGCCGGCTTCGGTGGCCTTTCTCTTCAAAGCGATTGCGATGAGTGAAGGATTGATTCTCGCCATCGCGCCGGGCAAAACGATTTCGAGCTTTCTCAAGCCGATAACCAGCAAAGTAACCCTCGCGCAATTGAATCCGGAGCAATGGGCCGAACGAGCCCGGCAGGCTACCAGGGAGGCTGCGGAGCTCAGCTTGGAGCTGCCGCGGCGCGCGGATCGGGTGCTGGCCGATATCGAGCGCGGCAATCTGCGCGTCTGGACGCGCCTCGAAGATCTCGAGCCGGTCCTCACGCGCTTCGAGCGGATCGTCGAACGCGCGAACGCAACGATGATCGCCGCCGCCTGCATCGTCGGCATCACGATTTTGCTCGCCGTCTACCACCCGGGAGGGTGGAAAGGCGCCATCGGTTGGGTACTCTGGTTCGCCATCGTGATTGCCGTTTTGTGGGTCACTCGAACGGCCTGGGCGACGTTTCGCAAACGCGGTTGAACCGCGGGCACAATTTTCTAAAAACTCTTTGATTGACAGGCGATGCGGACAAGCGTAGACTTGGGTCGAACCAATTAATTCGTTAATAGTTCGAGCAGGAGGCTCCCATGCATGCGCTTCATGCACCCCACAGTCCTCACATCGGACCGGGTTTTAGCCGGCTCGTCATCAGCCTAGTCGCCGCGCTTCTCCTCGTTTTCTTCGGATTCGCGGCTCTCGGGCGATTCACGGTCGCGTCGAACTCCGGCACCAACACGGGCGGGCTCAAAATCATTACCACGGTTATGGCACGGCATCACGCCAGGTGATCGCCTAGAGCGAGCGTAGCGCTCCAACGACGGCGCTTTTGGTCGCGCGAAGCACGACCAAAACGGCCACGGCGCTCGACGCCAGAGCGGCGATCGCGAGAATCGCAAGGTAGAGCCATGGCACGGTGAGCGCCGACGGCGGCGGATCGAAAACACCGGTCAGCACCTTCACGAGCATTTGCGCGATCAAAAAGCCCAGCACGATGCCGAACGCCGCGCCGGCGACCACGACGAGTGCCGCTTCGCTCCACAGAAACGCTCCGAGCTGCCGGTCCTTCGCGCCGATCGCGCTCAGAATCGCGAACGCCCGCAATCGCTCGGTAAAGCCTAGCGCGAGCAACAGGCCGGTGGATGCCGCCACGAATAGCACCGCAAAGATCAGTTCGATCGCCGTCAATCCGTGCAAGTCGATCGCGGTAAGACTCGAGCCGACTTTGCGGCGGCTCTGCAGAACGTCGGTCACCTTCGCCCCCGGCAGACCCGCGACGATCTTCCCAGCACTACGGCTGACCGAGGCGATCGCGCCGTTCTTCACGTTGAGCAGCACGTCTTCGGCCGCGTTCGAACCGGTCTGCTGCGAGACGTACGCCATGTTCGCGATCAGAAACGAATCCTTGGGTGCCGTTGGGAACTCGCGACTCACGCCGATAAAGCGAAATTTCACCGGCACGTACGCATGCGTGCGCACGTTCTGCAGCCGCAGCGTCAGGCTATCGCCCAGATGCAACTGATACGTCGTAACCGTCTCCTCGGAAACGAGAATTCCGTTCGGATGAGCGGCTAGATCCGCTAAGGTCTGCCGCGCGTTATTGTTCCCGAAATACGCGTCGGACATGGGCGTAACCGACCCGATGGTATGCGGATCGATTCCGTAGAGGTCCTGAAGATCGCTGCCCACGTAGGCGTACCGATGCTGCATTGGTGCGGCGGCGGTGACCCCTTGGATCGCACGCAATTGCGCGAGTTTCGCCGATGGCGGCGCGCTCGTCAATCCGCTCACGGTTACGTCGGCACCGTTGGTGAGTTGCGCGTCCACCCGCGATTGAGCGTTGTAGGTCGCATTGAATACCGCCGTCGAGACGCCGAAAGCGAACGCCAACCCCACCAGCAGAATCGCGCGGGTTACCGCGCCGTGCTGGCGATCGAGCGAGGCCGCGACGACGCCGGAGAGCCGTCCGGCGATCCCGCGCAAGGCCGCCGCCACGCCCGGCCGGCCGCGCGTTACGATCGAACGCCAAACGCGCACGGTGAGCAAGCCCGCGCCGATCCACAGAAAGAGCGGCGCCAGAAACGCTTCGTAATGCACCGAGGTTTGCGGAACGCCTTCGGGCGCCAAAACCACCTGATAGCCCGTACTCGCCGTTTGCCAAAAGACCACGACGGCAACCGCGAGCAGGATCAGATCGAGAAAGAGGCGCTCCCAAAGCGGCGCGACGGCGCGTCCAACGACCGCGCGCGCCGCGGTGACGGTCGTGAGTCGGGCTTCCCGCCACGCCGGCACGAGAATCGCGAGTAACGCCACGGCAAAGCCGATGCACGCCGCGATAACGATCCAAGCCGGCGCGCTCGCAACGTGTCCGCGAGCGAGCGCGGCATGCAGAATCAGTCCCAGGAGTACGCCGCCGACTCCGACGACGAGGGCCTCAACGCCGCTCAAACTCAAGAGTTGCCGCGTCGTCGCTCCGCGTACCCGCAAAAGCGCCTGCTCGCGGCGCCGCCGCACGTTGCCGGATCCGGCGACGGCGAAGGTCAGCAGTACGGCCAAGATCGCACCGGGAATCCCGAGGAACAAAAAGAGCACGCGCGCGTAAAGCGCGTCGGCCTGCGTTCCGAGCAATTTGGCCGCCAGGTTGTCGCCGACGATGCCGTTGCCCGCTATTCGCGCTTCGACATTTTTGGCTTCGCCCGTAACGGCCGCGTAGGCCGCTAAGGGATCCGCCGGAAGCGCGTGACCGATACGCACGTGGAACTGTTCGCGCACCGAGTCCGGACGCACGATCCGTTGCCGATCGAAGAGTGCGTGCCATTGCGCTTCGGGCAGCAACACGACGTTATCGGGCGGCGCCTGCGGCGCCGCACCCGGCGGCAATCCGACCGCTTGAAAGAACGAATCGATGTTCGGCATCGAGATCACGCCGGCGACCTTCACGCGCACCGGCGGTAACCCAACGCGGCGAATCGTGACGGTGTCGCCCACACTCGCGTGCAGGTTCGCAGCCGTTTGCTGGAAGAGCAGCGCGCCGCTACGAGCACCGACCAGCCACTGCACTTCGTTGGGAAACGCTTTCAAGTACCCGTTCTGCAGACCCACCGCTTTGCCGGCGCCCGTCGTTTGCGTGGAGCCCTTCGAGGTCAGTTGAAAGCCGGCGACGTTTGCATACCACACGCGCTCGAGCGCGGTGTACGGCGTCGCTTTGGCGATTGCCGAGCGAATCGACATCGGATCGGCGCTTGGGTTGAGCTGGACTTGCCAGTCAACCGAGACGCCGGCGATCGCCTGCGCCGTCATCTGCGCGGAACTCGACGAGACGAACGACCCGATCGCCGCCAACAGCGCGATCGTCAGCGCAACGCCGACTATCGCTCCAACGAGGCGGCCCGAGCGCGTACCGATCAATCCGCGCAACCATACGACGATCATTCGCTCACCCGCAAGATGCCGTGCTCCATACTCCAGCGATGCTCCATGCGCGCCGCAACGGCGCGATCGTGCGTGGCGATGACGAGGGCCGTCTTCGTGCCCTCGAGCGATCGCATGACGACATCGAGCAGCCGTTCCGCAGTCGGTCCGTCGAGTTGCCCCGTCGGTTCGTCGGCTAAGACGAGCGGCGTCTTCGCAACCAGAGCGCGCGCGAACGCGACGCGCTGGGCCTGACCGCCGCTCAGTTCCTCCGGCAGCTTCTCCGCAAGACCTGCGAGTTCGATGGATTCCAACATCTGCAGCGCGCCGGCGCGCGCGCGCGATTGGGATTCGCCTTCGAGCAGCAGCGGCAGCTCGACGTTCTCAAGAACCGTCAGCGGTGCGAGTAAACTCATATTTTGGAATACGAACGCGACGTTGTGCGGACGCAGCCGGTCGATCGTTCCAAACGCCGGCCAGCGAACGGCACCGCCCGTCGGCGCGTCGATCCCGCCGAGAATCTGCAGGAGCGTGGACTTCCCGCTGCCCGACGGTCCGACGAGCGCGACGCGAGCGCCGGCTTCGATGCTGCAACTCGCATCGACGAGCGCGACGATCTCCGATCCGCCGACCCGATAGCTTCGCGAGACGTTTCGCGCCTCCACCAGCGCATCACTCATTGACGACGCGTCCGTCGTGCAGGCGAATGACTCGGTCGGCCCAGGCCGCCAGCGCCTCGCTGTGCGTTGCAACCAGCGTCGCGCCGCCTGCCGCTTTGCGGCGATCGAGCATTTCGAGCAATCGTTTCTCGGTTTGAGCGTCTACTTCACCCGTGGGTTCGTCCGCCAAGATCAGCGGCGGATCGACCGCTAACGCGATGGCGAGTCCGGCGCGCGCCGTCTCGCCGCCGGAAAGATGATCCGCACGGGAACCGCCGCGAGTTTCGAGTCCGACGGCGCGCAACAGCTCGGAGACGCGTTTGCCCGTTGAACGGTGCGCGAGCTGCAGCTGCAGCGCGACGTTCTCCGCGACGGTCAGGTGGCCGATCAAATTTCCGGATTGCAGCAAGATGCCTATTTTGCGCGCCCGAATCGTGGCGCGATCGCCTTCCGAACGGCGCGTTAAGCGAGTACCGTCAACGACGACGTACCCGCCGTCGGGTTCGTCCAAGCCCGCGAGACACGCAAGCAGCGTCGATTTTCCGCTCCCCGACGGCCCCATCACCGCCACGGTTTCGCCGGCCGCAATTGCCAGCGAGACTCCGCGCAACGCGAGCGTCTCTTCTTCACCGGCGTGGTAAAACCGATAGAGATCGTGCGCTTCGAGGGTGGGTCTCGCCGCGGCTACTTCCACGCGAAGCTGCGCGAAATCTTACGCCATTGATCGACGTTGTCGGCGCCGAGCGGTGCCCAGAGATCGACGCGCACGCTCTTACCTCCGCGTGCAAAAACGTAGCTGTTATTTTCGAGACGAATCCGCTTGCCCGTCACCGCATCGGTCGCGGAATCCGACGTATAGGTTATCAAAGTTGCCGGACCGCTCGGGAGCGTGACGGTCTTCGCCTTCGCATCGCGGACGCCGGCAAAGGCCGATCGAATCGCCGCGAGCGCCGCACCCGTGCTCGATGCGCCCCGAGTCTCCACGGCGCGCTCGCCGTCGTAGTGCCAGGTAAACGTGACGTCGGAACCCTGGGTGCTACGCGACCAGCCCTCGGGCGCGAGCACCGAATACCCGCCGCTCGACGCGTAGGGCACGAAGAGCTGCGTATCGGGAATGTCGCCGGCCGGATTGGCCTGTGCGGCATGCGGCGCCGCCGCCTGCGGGGCCGCCGTCGCAACGCTCGCCGTCGAGGCGCTTTGCTGTTGCGAGCACCCGCTTGCGACGAGCGCCAAGGTTAGTACGGCCGGCCACCAACGCTGTTGCATTCTCGATCCTCCTGGACGTTAGCATACCCCGAATAAATGACGCTTCGATGAACGCTAACGTAAGGGGACGCTCGCCTGCGCGAGGAACCGCAGATGAACGAGGCGCGTTTCGGGGAAGGAGGTAGCCGATGCACTGGCCGCGATTTTCATTGATTTGCGCGTTGTTACTGGCCTCCCAGGCGAGCGCGGCGCGCGCGAGCGATACGTTGGCGGCGGCGGGCACTTCGGCGTATTCCATCTACGGCCACGCCCGCACGGTTTGGCTGGCGCAGAAGTACCCCGACTATCTCGCCTACACGATCGTGGTGAGCGTCGACGAACGCGGCGTCACGAAGTCGAACCACTATCACTCCGTCTACGACGCGCTGCACGACGTCGTTCACGTCAATGCGATCAGCGATGAGGAACACGCGGCGCCGCACGTTCCGACGGGCATAAACCTGCATATTCGTCCGAAACGCCAGTATCAAACGATCGTCGACAAGCGCGTCGGCAATCCCGAAGAGGCCGTAGATTTTCTCGGCATCCCGCTGCTGGCGCCCAACTACTCGTTTGGTCTCGCACCGTACGTTGCGCCGGAGCAGAGCGTTACGAGCGATCAGCTCGTCGCCCAAATACGCAGGCAGTTCAACGACCCGATGCCGGCCGCCAAGGCGCAAGAACTTAATAGCGACGGCACGCTCAAAGAGATTGCCAGCGTCAGCGCGCAAGCCCGGGATTACGTCGTCACGTTCGACGGCACCGAGCGCGTGAACGGACAACCCGCCTATCACCTCTCGCTGCATCCGGTGCACGATCCGGCGCGCCTGCGCCTACGCGAGATGTGGATCGACCCGCAAACCTACGCAACCACGCAGATCGTCACCGCGGGCAATTTCACGACGCCGCAGGCGATGGTGCCTTGGACCATCACGTTCGGAACCGTCGACGGCGTGCAGTACATCGCCTCCGAGACCGCGGACGCGCCGGTCAGCGTCGGTCCGCATACGTACGATCGCGCGAGCATTTCGTTTCAAGCGATCTCGCCGACGCAGTGGTCGCCGCTCTGGGTGAACGGATTCGCCTCGTCCTCCGACAAGGCGATCGTCGAACCGAAGAACTAGCGGTTTAGAGCTGGAAGCGCAGGCCGAGTAATGCCGCGTTGGCGCCGGTGTTGCCGGCAGCGGTGTAGCCGCGCAGTTCGAGTGAGGTGAACGGCGCAACTTTTGCGCCGACGAACGCGGTGAAGATGCCGGTGCTCTTCGCACCGCCGAGCTGCCCGACTCCCACACCGGCACCGCCGTAGAATCCCGCCGCGCCGGCCCGGCCTTCAACCGTAAGCGCGTAGCCGCCCTTACTGCCGAGCGGAAGCAGCCCGGTCACGTCGATCGACGCCGGCAGCACCGGAACCGCGCGCCCCGAACTCAAAAATACCGCCCCGCCCGTCGACGACGCACCGTTTCCGCTTTGCGTGAATAGACCGGCACCGCCGGAGATCGTGCCCGCGCCGGCGGGAGCGACGAATAGCGATACGCTCAGGGCGCACGCGAACAGACTGTAGAGTGAACGCTTCAACATACGGCCGCCTTTTGCAGCGGCGTAAACGAACTCCTCGCACTCGAGCGAGCGCTTCGTACGCGTTTTGCAGGACATTGCTACGACCCGCGTTCTATTGGGAGCGTCATGCGCGAGATCGGCGACTTTTGGGAACAACGCGGCATCTATCTCAACACCGCGACTTACGGTCTTCCGCCAAAACCGGCATTCGACGCAACGGTCGCCGCGCTCGAGAACTGGCGAACCGGACGCACGAGCGAAGACGCGTGGGAAGCCAGTACCGAGAGCGCCCGCATTACGTTTGCGGGAATCCTCGGCGTCGAGCCGTGCAACGTGGCCGTCGGTGCCACCGTCTCCGAACTGATCGGCCTGATCGCCGCCTCGGTTCCCGACGGCGCCCGCGTGTTAACGGCCGAGAACGACTTCAGTTCGACGATTTTTCCCTTCTCCGTGCACGAGCACCGCGGCGTCCGCGTCGACGCGGTTCCACTCGCGGCACTCGCCGATTCGATCGACGCGTCGCACGCCATCGTCGTCGTGAGCCACGTACAGGCGCGAAGCGGTGAAGTCGCGGATCTCGCGCGACTCCTTGCGAAGTGCAAACAAACCGGGACGCAGCTTTGCGTCGACGGCACGCAGGCGTGCGGCTGGCTTCCCACCGACGCTCGCGAGATCGACTTCTACGTGTGCCACGCCTATAAGTGGTTGATGGGCCCGCGCGGCAGCGCATTTCTCACCGTCCGGCCCGATCGTTTGGCATCGGTCCCGCCGCTTCACGCGGGCTGGTACGCGACCGAGGATCCGAATAACAATCTGTTCGGGCTTCCCAATCGCATATCGCAAAGCACCGCACGCCGGCTCGATACGTCGCCGGCCTGGTTTTCGTGGGTCGGCACCGCCGTCTCCCTCGATATGCTCGCATCGATCGGTATCGCGCGCATCGAGGCGCACGACATGATGCTCGCTCGCCGGTTCTGCGATGCGATGGATCTCGAACCGCCGTCGTCGCCGATCGTGTATCTGGATTCGAACGACGGGTACGAGTCGCTCGAGCGCGCCGGCATTCGTGCCTCGGTTCGTGCGGGCCGCGTGCGACTCTCGTTCCACATCTACAATTGCGAGGCCGACGCCGATGCGGCGGCCGCCGCGTTACGATCTTAGCGATGCAGCAGCGGCGATTGAACGATACCGTTGAGGACGAATTGCACCGCGAGCGCCGCCAGAATGATGCCTAACAAACGCGTTACGACATGGACGCCCGTATTGCCGATCACGCGCAGCAGCACGGTCGATCCGCGCATGCACAGCCACGCAACGACGAGCGCGACGGCATAGGCGAGCGCGACGATGAGCAGATCGAGCCGGTCGCCCTTGGCCAAACTCACGAGCAAGAGAACCGTTGCGATCGTCCCGGGTCCCGCAATCATCGGCACCGCCAGCGGAAAGACCGCCGGATTCTCGACCGCGGCCGCTTCGCGTTCCTCATCGGGCGTGCGCTTCGCTCCGGTGGGCCGCGCGAAGAGCATGTCGATGGCGATGAGAAAGAGCAGAATGCCGCCGGCGATCGTGAACGCCGGCAACGTGATCCCCAGATAGTTTAAAATCGCCCGGCCGACGAGACCCATTACTAAAATCACGCCCGCCCCAACGAGTACGGCCTGATCGACGATTTCGCGGCGCTTGTCGACGTGCGTTCGCGCGGTCGCGGCGAGCGTCAGCGGGATCATTCCCAGCGGGTCGATGATCGTGAAGGCCGTCGCAAACGCGGTGGCCGCAAACCGAACGTCCATGCTCTGCATCATACCAGAATTATCCCGCCGCTACGGCAGCGCGATGCCGAATCCGAATCCGACGTAGTGAAAACGCATTGCGGGATTGCCCGTGAGAGAATTCCCCAACTCGGCGTCTATTTCGAATCTCGGCCCCAGCAGCTTCTGCACCCCGTAGTCCACAAAGGCGCGTCCGCCCGCGTCGGGTGCCACGCGCGAGGCGTAGACGTACTCACCGTAGAGTTGATAGAAGTTCGGCAACTGCTTCGTGACCACGAAGGAAGGCATGAAGACGCCGTATCGCGCGTGCGTTCCGTCGGCTGCGTACCCGCCCGTGCTGGCGAGCGCGAGCGTCGTGCCGATCCCGGTGGTTTCGTCCAACGCGTACGCAATATCGAGATTGCCGGTGAGTGTAGCGTTGCCGGCCGTTAGCAACGGCGACCCGTTGGGACTCGTATAGAGTCCGTCAATTGCGACCGTGAACTTTCCCGACGGCGGAAGTTCGTACTTAAGGCCCAGACCGGAATCGTATGCGCCGCCGCCTGCGAAGTTTGGACCGATCACGTCGAGCTCGACACCGCGGCTCAGCCCGGCCCGCACGAACGTTTGCGGATACTGGCTGGTTCGCGAAGCGAGCGCGTCGCTTCCGGTTTCTTGGTTTTGATAGCCGACTTCTAGCAGGACCGTTTTCGGTGCCGCCGCGCAAGCGCTAAATCCAACCGTCGGCCGATTGAGGGTAGCGAGCAATCGCCCGGAACCGCCGCAGGGGTCGCTGGGGGCGGCGGTCGCCGTCGGGACCGGCGTGGCACCGGCGGCGGCGAGTACCGGGGGCGGCGCCCCCCACAGGGCGGCCAGCAGCAGCAGCGAGCTAACGCGCATGCGAAATCCGGAGCATCGTGTGAAAGAGCCTCCATCCTCTGAAAAAGACGCGACGGCCGCCCGTCATCCATGGCGGCGGCGATAGCGTTATACTACCGTGAAACGTTCCATGAAGTATTCGGTGCAGCTCCTCGCGCTGCTTGCCTTGCCGTTCGGTCTCATCGCGCCGGTCGCCGCTCCGGCGGCCCAAACCCCGCCGCGGGCCTCGACGACGCAGCACGTCGTGCTCGCCGGCGGATGTTTCTGGGGCATGCAACTCGTCTTCGAAAAGCTGACCGGCGTCGACCGGGTCGTGGCGGGCTATTCCGGCGGGAACGCGGCCACGGCGCACTACGACATCGTGAGCACCGGGCAGACCGGCCAGGCTGAATCGGTCGAGATCACGTACGAACCGTCGAAGATCTCGTTCGATCAACTTCTACGCGTGTACTTCATGGTCGCGCACGATCCGACCGAGCGCAACTACCAGGGTCCCGACACGGGTTCGCAATACCGATCGGCGATCTTCTTCGCTACCCCGCAACAAGCGCGTGAAGCGCGCGCGGCGATCGCGGAGCTAAAAAAGCGCCGCGCGTTCGATAAACCGATCGTTACGCAAGTCGTGCCGCTTAAAGCGTTCTATCCCGCAGAGGCCTACCACCAGGACTTTGCGCTGCACAATCCCGCCGACCCCTACATCGTGATAAACGATTTACCGAAAGTCGTGCGCCTTCGCCACGAGTTTCCGAAGCTCGTTCGGTAAATCGCTACTCCGGCGATTGGCTCGCGTACGTCGCGTAGTCGCGGGGGTTGAAATACCACGACGGCAGCGAGACGGGGAAGATAATATTCTCAAAGTGGTAATCGACGATCGCCCCGTCGTCGTCGTAGCCGCCGCCCACGACGCCGTGAATATCGGTCACGACGGGCCGCCCGCGATGCTCGCCCATCGTTATGGTAAAGGCGACCGGATAGACCTTATCGTGTAAGACGAAGAGCTTATCGGTAGCGACGATCTTCTTCAACTCGTACGTGTGTTTGTCGACCCAAATTTCGCGCAAGCGATTGCGATCGACGTCGCGCCGCGGAACGACGCTCACGTGCAGCAACTCCCCCTCGATCGCCATCGAGGTCACGTTGTATTCGGTCTCGCCGAGCGCCGTGACCGAACCGATGACCGCGAGCGGCGGACTCGGCGCGGGAGTCGGACTCGGCTCCCCGGCCTGACGGCGCACGCGCGCCTTCTGGAAGAGGTCGGCCGTCGGCGGACCCGGATCGACGTCTTCGTTAAAGACCGGCTGCAGAAACTCGAGCGGACCGCGCGCGTCTTCACGAAAGACCTTGCGTCCGAGGCATGCGTTGTCGGAGGTGCGGCACCACAGATGATAGGTGTAGCTATTGGGATAATCCGGATACCCGTTCGCGGCTTGCTGCGCGCGCACGAGCGTATACGTAACGTACGGTGCCGGAGGGCGATGCGAACGGAAGACCGCACGAATGCGAGCCAGCGTTTTTTGAGGCGATAGCGTCCCGGTCGCCGGCGTTGCCCCGAGGATCCCGGCCGCGAGAATCGCCACCAGGGCGGTACGAAAAATCTGCATGCGTGATCCCATGTCGTCGGTAAACGGTTCGATAGAGAGAACGCAGCGAGCCTGCAAAACGTAACGGACGCGGCTAAAGAGCGTCGTGCAGGATGATCCCGAGCGTGAAACGCTCGCCGCGGCGAACCTCGCTCACCCCGTGCCGGAAGGTCGTGCGATAAAAGCCCCGCTCGCCCCGCACGGGCCGGTACTTGTTTGGTACGATCAGCACGTCGCCCCGGCGCGGCACGATGCATATGGGGCGGCTCTGCGAGCGCGGGCGTCCCTCGACCAGGACGAACTCGCCGCCGTCGAAGTCCTCGCCCGGCTCGCTAAGAAAGGCGGTTAACTGAAACGGGAAGGCAACCGGGCCGTAGACGTCTTGATGCAGGCAGTTGTAGTCGCCCGCACCGTAACGCAGCAGCAAGGCCGTCGGACGCCGCTGCTCGCTTTCAAAACACTGCGCGAGAAACTGCTGCTGCGTCGCCGGAAAGCGCGCCGGCACGCCCAACGCCTCGTTCCAGCGATCGGCAATCGGCGCGAGTTGGGCGTAGGCGCCGTTTCGCAATCCTTCGACGAGTGCCGGAAGCGGATACGCGAAATATTGATATTCGCCGCGACCGAAATGATGTCGCGCCATAACGACGCGCGATCGAAAAAGCGAAGGTTCCTCGTACATGTCGCGCAGTTCGCCGCATCGAGCGGAATCTATAGCGCCGGGAATCAAGGCGTATCCTCGTTCCCAAAGGTCGCTCTCGGTCTGCTCCGAGACCAGCGTGGGCATAAGCATTCGTCCATGGTACGCCATGGATGGTGACGCATGCATTCCGTTTCTTGCCGCAGAACCGTGCAGGATGGACGAAAAGCAGGCCAAGAAATCGGATGCCGGCGCGCACCCCCACGACGATGACGAGAGCCGTAAAGATGCGATCATCAGCGCCGACGATACCGGGATGCTCTCGAACGAACGGCTGATTACCGACGGTGAGATCGAACGCGGAGAGCATCCCGACCGAAGATAATCGACCGCTCGGCCGCCGTTACTGCTGCAGCGGGGCCAAGTTCTGCGCCCGCAGGCCGGCGTCGATCGCCGGCAGGCGTGCGGCGAGAAGGCCGTCGATAGCTGCGGTCACCTCGTCGGTTTGACGGCCGTACCGCTCGATCAGCGCGGTTTGCGCCGCCGTCGGCGGCCCGTCGTACGATTCGATCGTGTCGCGTACGTAGGCCAGCTGTTCCACGAGACGAGCGGGTGCGCGATAGCCGCTCGGGTCCGCATTGCGCAGGCGGTCGAGTTCGCCGTCGAGCGCTGTGGAGAGCGATGCGAGGTCGCCGCGCAGCCGCACGTCGCGCGTTTTCGTAAGCGACGCGCCGATGCGGCGTTTCAGCGCCGTAACCCGGGCGATGGCTACCTCGCCCTTCTCTCCGGCTGCGACCAGTTGCTCGATCGCCGTCTGCTGCGCGCGCAACCCCGCCGTCGTTGCCGAGTCGCGCGGGCTCATCCGGACCTCGATTGGAGCGTTCTCGCTCGTGCCGAGCGCGTTGAGCCGAACGGTGTAGGTCCCCGGCAGCACCTGTGGTCCGCGCAAGGCCAGCGAGTAGAAGACGTAATACGGACGGGCGTCGGCGACCCGCGCGCGCCCCGCTGCCGGTTGCATCCGCAAGTCCCACACCGTACGGTTGATTCCCGCGTGCGCGGCCGTTTCGAATGCGTCGATGACCGTTCCGCTCCGATCGAGAATCTGCACTTGAACCTGTGGTTTTTTCCTTGGTGCGGCGGGCGGAACGCGAGGCAAGTAAAACGAGATCAACGCCCCGTACGGTTTGTTCTCGGCGGCGAATGCGCCGCGCCCGCTTTGGTGATACGTCGCGGATTCGTACCGGATCGCCGGCATCGGTGCAAAGAGCGTGGGGCCGGCACTCTCGCGCGCCCGCGCGAGATGTTCGATCGCGCCGAGATCGTCGAGAATATAGAATCCACGCCCGTGCGAGCCGACGATGAGATCGTGATCCCTGGGATGGATCGCCAGGTCGTAAACCGGTACGTGCGGCAAGCCCAGCCGCAAGTCGGACCAGGTCGATCCGCCGTCGAGCGACACGAAGACGCCGGACTCGGTGCCGGCATAAAGCACCGCGGGATCGACGGGGTCTTCGCGTATCACGTGCACGTAGCCGGCCAGCCCCGAATCGATGCGCGACCACGTCGCGCCGTAGTCGCGCGTTACCAGCGCGTACGAGCGATAGTCGTTCTGCTGGTGGCGGTCGATGGCGGCGTACGCAACGCCCGGCCGCGTCGGCGACGCGGCGATCGCATAGACGCGCGCCGGCTCCGGAACGGGAAGCCGCGCCGTTACGTCGGTCCAGGTGGCACCGCCGTCGCGCGTGAGCGAGATGTGACCGTCGTCGGTTCCGATCCAGAGCGTCTGCGCGCTCGCGGCATCCTCGGCGATCGAGTAGATCGTGCAGTACGTTTCGGCGTTCGTGTTATCAAAAGTGATCGGGCCGCCGCTCGCCGCCAACTGCTCCGCCGTGCACCGCGTGATGTCGGGGCTGATCGCGCGCCACGAATCTCCGCGATCCACACTCCTAAAGAGCACGTTCCCGCCGAAGTACAGCACGTCGGGATCGAGCCGCGAGACGAGCAGCGGCGCGCTCCAGTTAAAACGGTATTTGTAGGTTCCGGCTCCGGTTCCGAAAGCGACGATCGGCTGCGGCGAGATGTCTCGGCGTTCTTGCGTGCGCAAATCGAGACGCGCCAAATCGCCGAAATGCGTATCTTCGTAAACGATCGCCGGATCGCGCGGATCGGCCATTGCGTATTGACCGTCGCCCCAATCGGAGATGTTGAGCCAGTCGCCATTGCCCACCGCGTCGCTCTGCGACCATTTCGTCGACGGTCCCCGCCACACTTCGTGATCCTGCATTCCGCCCATCACGTGATACGGCTGCGCGAAGTCGTACCCCACGCGATACACTTGAGCGAACGGAACGACGTCGTCGTAGCTCCACGTCCTGCCGCCGTCGAGCGTAAAATGAAAGCCCATATCGCTGCCGTCGAGCATGCGGTTGGAATTGCGCGGATCGATCCAGAGATCGTGGTTGTCGCCGCCGCCTCCCGCGCCCTTAAACGTACGGCCGCCGTCGGTCGAACGGAGCAACCCGCCGGCGACGGCGTAGACGCGCGACGGATCGTGCGGATCGCAGCGTATTTGCGAGAAGTAAAACGGCCGAAAATTGATGTCTTGGCTCGCGTTGCGCAGACTCCAGTGCGCGCCGCCGTCGAGCGTTCGATAGAGCATTCCGCCGCGCACCGGGACGAAGGCGTAGACGACGTTGGGGGCGCTCGCACAGACGCTCACGCCGACCCGGTTGATCGGCCCGCTCGGAAGTCCGTTGCGAACGCGCGCGCCGGTGAGTCGATACCAGCTCCGGCCGGCGTCGGAAGAGCGCCACAGGCCGCTCCCCGCGCCGCCGCTGCGCATCGTCCACGGCCGTCGCAAATAGTCGAACGTGCCCGCGTACACGATGTTCGGGCGGCGGGGATCGAATGCGATGTCGCTTCCACCGGTGGTTGAATTGACGTAGAGCACGCGCGACCAATGTGCGCCCGCATCGGCGGAACGATAGATGCCGCGCTCGCCGCCGGCCGCGAATTCGTCGCCCATGGCCGCCGCCAGAACGACCCGATCGTCGGCCGGGTCGAGGGCGATTTTCGCGATACTGCCGCTGCGCGCCAGGCCCAGGTGCGTCCACGTCTTCGCGCCGTCGCGCGTCCGCCAAATCCCGTCGCCGGCCTCGGCCGTGTTGCGCGGAAAGCCTTCGCCCGTGCCGATGTAGACGACGTTGGGATCTCGCTTCTCGATGGCGATCGCACCGATCGAAGACGACGTTCCGGCCTCAAACGCCGACGCGAACGTCAGGCCGCCGTCGTTCGATTTCCACAAGCCGCCCGACGAGTGGCCGAGATAGATGAGATTCGGATTGCCGGGCACGCCGGCGACCGCATCGAGACGCCCGCCCATGACGGCCGGCCCGATCCATCGGTAGTGCAGATCGCCGAAGGCGTTTTGCGCGCCGCGCACGGCGCCCGCGAAAAACCAGGCGCAAGACAGGAGCGCGCAGGCAAAGACGAGCCGGCGTTTCAGTGCAGTTCGATCCAGCGTTCGGCCCACTTGCCGAGTTCGTCGAGTGCGGGTTCGAGCTGCTCGCCGCGTTCGGTAAGCGTGTAGACCACGCGAACCGGCGACGCCGTTTGTACTTCGCGGCGCACGATACCGGCGGCCTCGAGTTCCCGTAGGCGCTCGGTCAGCAGACGGTCCGAGATGCCGTGGATCGCCGCCAGCAGCTCGTTAAAGCGTTTCGGGCCGGAGAGGAGCGTACGAACGATCGCGCCGGTCCAACGGCGTCCGATCAATTCAACCGCGCGGTGGAAGCGCGGGCAGAGCCCCGCATCGAGGTGCGCGGCCGGCGACGATTCTAAACGGCTAGTTGACATGAGTGCTCGTGCTCCGTATACTTTCGTTATTAGGCTACCATAAGTAAGTAGACTATAGCAAGAACTACTTCTCGAAGGAGTAAACGATGGACGCCCTGTTTTTGATCGCACGACTCATCATCGGCCTGGGACTCGCGGCCCACGGGGCCCAAAAACTCTTCGGCTGGTTCGGCGGCTACGGGCTCAAGGGCACTGGCGGCTATTTTGAGGGTCTCGGCTACCGCCCCGGAACGCTCTTTGCGGCTGCCGCGGGCCTCGGTGAGTTAGGCGGAGGACTCCTGGTTGCGCTCGGGTTGCTGGGAGCGGTCGGCCCGGCGATCGTGCTATGCGTCATGCTCGTGGCGATCTTCAGCGTCCATATCGGAAACGGGTTCTTCACGACCGGCAACGGCTGGGAAATGCCGAGCCTCTACATCGCCGGGGCTCTGGCCTTCGCGGCGGCCGGTTTCGGCGCCTACTCCCTCGATGCGCTCGTCGGACTCGCGGCCTTGAGCACCGCCAAGGTAACCGGGATTCTTCTTCTCGCCGGCGTCGTTTTGGCAATAGCCAATTTGTTGGTCCGTCACAAAACAGGTGATAAACCCGCCACGGTGTAGCCTCGTGAAATGCTCGATACACCGCCGCAGTTTTTGCCTGCGCGTCGCTTTACGGATGTCGACGCGCAAACGCCCTCGCTTGCAGATCTCGAAGCCCGTTACGAATCGCTGCGTTCGCGACTCGTCGACTCGGAAGATGCATCGGTCTGGCTCGACGTCTTTCGCGAGTGGGACGATCTGCGGCGGACGTTCGATACGTGGGGAAATCTCGTCGAGCTGCGCTTTCAACAAAACACCGGCGATGCGGCAGCCAAGGCGCACCTCGATCTCCTAAACGCTCTGCGCCCGAAGGTAACCGGGTTGAACAACGTCGTCAAGGCGCTGTTCCTCGCTAGCTCGCAGCGAGACGCGCTCGAGCGCGAGATCGGTTCGTATGCGTTCGCTCTCTGGCAGGCCGACATTAGCTCCTACACGCCCGTTATCGAAGCGGATTCGGTCGAAGAATCCAAGCGCTGCGACGACTACGTCGCGCTGCTCGCGCAGGCGAGCTTCGATTTTCGCGGTGAGCGATTGAATCTCTCCGGCATCGGCAAATTCGACGAGCACCCAGATCGCGACGTTCGCCGGGAAGCGGCGCAGGCGAAGTGGGCCTTCTATGCCGCCAACCGGGCCGATCTCGACCGGATCTACGACGACCTGGTCGGGTTGCGCCACGGGATGGCCGTGAAGCTCGGCTTCGAGAACTTCGTCGGTCTGGCGTACCGCCGTCTTTCGCGCACCGACTACGGTCCGAGCGACGTGGCGCGCTATCGCGACGAGATCGTTCGCGAGGTCGTTCCGCTGGCGCAGCGCATCGTCGAACGGCAGGCGCGCGAACTGGGACTCGACCGCATCGCGCTCTGGGACGAGCATATCTTTAGCCGCGCGGATGCACCGAAACCGCCGCAGCGATTCGACGGAATGATGGACGCGGCGCGAAAGGCCTTCGACGGCGTGAGCGATCGCGTAGGCGAGTTTGGAACCCTGATGATCGATGGCGGATTTCTGGATTTACAGAATCGCGCCGGTAAGGCCGGCGGCGGATTTTGCACGTCGTTTCCGACCTACGGCTTGCCGTTTATCTTCGCCAATTTCAACGGCACCACGCACGACGTCAACGTGCTCGTCCACGAAATGGGGCACGCCTTTCAAAACTACTCCAGCCGCGAGACGCCGGTGCTCGATTATCTCTGGCCGACGTACGAGGCGTGCGAGGTACACTCCATGTCGATGGAGTTTTTCACCTGGCCGCAACTCGAACGGTTCTTCAACGGCGACGCGACGCGGTACCGTCAACAGCACCTGCAGACGTCGCTGCTCTTCTTACCGTACGGCGCCGCGGTCGATCACTTTCAGCATCTCGTCTACGAACACCCGGATGCAACGCCGGCGCAGCGCCATCAGTTTTGGAAAGACGTGGAGGAGCGCTACCTTCCGTGGCGCCGGTACGGCGGTATCGATCACCTCGAACGCGGCGGGTTTTGGCAACATCAGCGCCACATCTATCAAATGCCGTTTTACTACATCGACTACACGCTCGCAATGTGCTGCGCGCTGCAGTTCTGGGTGAAATCGCTCGACGATTACGACGGCGCGCTCGCCGATTACACGGCCCTCTGCGCGCGCGGCGGCGAGGCGCCGTTTCAAGCGCTCGTGCGCTCGGCGGGACTTCGCTCGCCATTCGACAGCGGCGCGCTGCGCGGCGTGGTCGAACGCGCCCGGCGCGTACTCGACTTGGATTAAGACCGCGTCAATGCGCGCGCAGCCAGGCGACGATGGCTGCGAGTGCCGACGGGTCCACGCCGTGCGGTTCGACGTATTCGGCGCCCGTCGAAGCGACGCCGGCAGGCAACGCGAAGAACAGGTGATCGTCGTCGGGGAACTCCCGCTCGGTCACGTTCGGCCGGTCCCGCGCTGCGGCCAGAAACGGCGCGATGTCCGCGCCGGTCACTTGAATGTCTTTGCCGCCGTGCATCACGAACGCCGGCACGCGCAAGGCCGCGATCTCCGCCGTCGGATCGACGCCGTCGTAACTCTTGATAAAGGGCAGATTCTCCGCCAGCCGAAAGCGCGCGGCCATTTCGGCGGGCACGTGCTCGCGCGCGAGCTGCAGGTCGATAATGCGTTTGTACGACATCGGCAGCGGCGACATCAGGACGAGCCCGCGCACGGGGACGCCGTCGAGCGCGAGCGCCATTGCGAGCTCGCCGCCCTCGCTGTGGCCGATGACGTACAGATGCGACGCGTCGACGTGCGGGTCGGCGGCGGCCGCCTCCACCGCCGCGCGCGCGTCGTCGAGAAAATTCTGCCGCACGACGTTGGAGACCGGCGTCGCGCTGGTGCTCTTCCCAACCGCGCGCTTGTCGTAGCGAAGCACGACGAAGCCGGCCGCGTTGAGCGCATCGGCCAGATCGCCGAAGATCTTGTTCGGCCCGATCGTTTCGTTGCGATCCTGCGGTCCGCTGCCGTGAAGCAGCACCACCGCCGGGAGCCGGCCTTGGGCGGCCGCCGGCGCAGAGAGCGTGGCCGACAAGACGCTTCCGTCGGCCGAACGAAACGTGAGATCGCGCGACGTTGCCAAACCGATTGAAAGCGCCGCGATCGCGATGAGACTCACGCGTCGGCTCCCTTCTGCGCGGCCATCGAACTCAAGCCCGTAATCGCACCGAGCCCCATGGTTTCGACGGCCGTGCTCGGCACGACGATCATCGCGCCCTTCTCCTTCAACCCTTCGTACAGCATGTTCATCGCGCGTAGATGCAGCGCGACCGGATTGCTCGCGTAGATCGTGCCGGCATCGACGAACGCCTGCGCGATCTCCTTCTCCGCTTCGCTCAAAATCACGCGTGCTTGGCGTTCGCGCTCGGCCTGCGCCTGGCGCGACATCGCGTCCTGCAGCACGTCGGGAATCTTGATGTCGCGGATTTCCACCGACTGCACCGTAATGCCCCAGGGTGTGGTGCGCGCGTCGATCGCTTTTTGGAGATACGCATCGACGGTCTGCCGGCTCGAGAGCAGGTCGGCGAGCGTCGTCGTGCCGATGATGTCGCGCAACGCCGTCTGCGCCGCCCAGGCGATCGCTTCGCCGTACGAAGCGACCTCAAGCGCGGCTTTCTGCGCGTCCCAAACGACCCAGAACAGCACCGCGTCGACGTCGACCGGAACCGTGTCTTTTGTCAGCGACTCCTCCGCCGTGAACGTGGTCGTCTGCACGCGCTGGTCGACCCACGTTGCGATACTATCGATGGCCGGCAAGATCACGAAGATGCCCGGACCTGCCAAGCGCCGGAAGCGGCCGGCGCGCAAGATGACGGCCTTTTCCCAGGCCTTGGCAACCTGCAGCATGACGAGCACGAGCACGGCGAGCACGACGGCGCCCACGAGATAACCGGCGGCGTTCGTGCGCACCGTCGTAACAAAGCCGGCGATTGCGATCAACGCGGCGAGCGTCCACGAGATCGAATTGCCGGCGTGCACTGCGGGTTTGGTCACCGGCCGAACCTTCGGCGACGCTGTTGACGGAGTGAGGATCGGTATGGGCATAGCCTCTCCTAACGTTGCTTGCGATTTTGAGTGTTGACGGCGCGCAGAATGTCGTCGGCCTCAAAGCCGAGCGAACGCGCTTGCGCGACGAAACGCTCGGCGAGTTCGAGCAGCTTCAAACGATGCGGACGCATCTCCCCGCGCGGCGCCTCGGAGACGAACGTGCCGCGCCCTCGCTGCGTTTCGAGGACGCCGTCACGTTCGAGTTCGGCATACGCGCGATTGACCGTGTTGGGATTCACCCGCAGGGCGACCGCAACTTCGCGAACCGTCGGCAGTCGATCGCCGCGGCGCAGGGCGCCGCGGGCGATCGCGTGCAGGATCTGATCGCGAAGCTGCAGGTAGACCGGCAATCCGGAACGATCGTCCAACCGGAACTCGTGAGCCTTCATGGCCTCCATTGTCCTAATACATTAGGACACTAAGACTATACGCCGCCGGCGTCGAGCCGTCAAGATCCGGGTCGGGGCGTCGCGCCGGTCATCGACGAGAGCGGAACCGGCGTTCGTCGCGGGACGGGCCGGCCGGTGAAAACGGGGCGCGGCGTCGAGACGGGCTGCGGGGTAAAGACCACGCTCGGCCTCGCCTCGGGAACCGCCGGGTTGAACGGGGTCGGGAGTGCCACAACGCGCGCGTCCGGCGTGGTGATCGTCAAGACGCGCAGGAGCGGATCGTACGTCACTACGTCGCCGAGGTCGCGCAGAATGGGAGCGATCGCGACGTAGGTCGAGGCCAGCGCGTTGGGCGCCGGTGCGCGCGCGAGGCGAACCTGTGAGAACCGGTCGCCGCGCGTGACGATCATCGTGGCTCCGTCGTAGCCGATGCGATCGGCGACCGCCGTCACAACGGGATCCACCGGCGCGAGCACGCGGCCTCGCTCCAAGTATGCAGGGAGATACGTTCGCACGACCGCTCCGTTGAGAACCAGGGTGAGCGAGAGTGCGGCAAGTGGGAATATCACCGTCGAGGAGCGATATACCGCATCGGATGAAACGACTCATCTTGGCGTTCCGCGAGGCCGGCATCCGCTTCTCGCGCGACGGCTGCGCCTTTCTGGCTCAAGCGGTTGCGTTCAACGCGCTCTTTACGATCTTCCCGCTCATCGTCTTGGTGATCACGGCAGGTTCGTATATCTACCCCAACAGCGAACAGCGCGTCCTGAACTTCTTCGATACGTTCGCGCCCGCGCTTCACGATTTTATTGCCGGCAATCTGCGGTCGTATATCTACGGCCGCGGAATCTCGTCCATCATCGCGCTCGGCTTCGTCGTTTGGTCGGGCAAGAATCTCTTTATGGGTCTAGCGTACGCGCTCGATCGAGCGCTCGGCGTTCCGAAGGGGCGCCCGCTCGTTCACGACATCCTGCTCTCGGTCGTCATGCTGCCCGTCGTCGGCCTGCTCTTTTTGGTCGCGATCTCGCTGCCGATTCTGCTCGCCGTCATCGTGGCGCTGGCCGCCATGCCGGATCAGGCGCATCTCACCCAGATCGGCGGTTATCTCATCTCGATGGCGCTGGTCTTCGTCGTCGTGCTGATTCTCTACACGTTTTTGCCGAACCGGCGCGTTAAGTGGCATTTCGCGGTCCCCGGGGCGAGCTTCGCCGCGCTCGCGTGGCCGGCCGTGCAATTTGCGTTCGCGCAATACACGCTGCACGTAAACTTCCGCGCGATCTACGGCGCGCTTTCCGCGCCGCTCGCACTGCTGCTTTGGTTTTACTTGATCGGTTCGATCTTTCTTTTCGGCGCGCAGCTCTCCGCCGGCTGGGCGCACCTCAAGGGCACCGAGCCCGTCTCCGAACTGATCGACGAACTGCCCCACCCGAGCGAGGCCGTCTCATCGTGACACTACTCTTCATTCACGGATCGGGATTCACCGGCGATGTGTTCGCGGCGCAAATGGCGGCGTTTCCCGGCGCGCACGCGCCCAATCTTCCCGGCCACGACGCGCCGGGCGAGCCCGCGAGCGTCGACGAATTTGCGGCCTTCATCGAGAGCTACATCGGCGAGCGCGGGTTGACGAACGTCGTGCTCGCGGGCAACTCGCTCGGCGGCGCGGTCGCGCTCGAATGTGCGCTGCGCGGCTCCGCCGCGATCGCCGGCGTCATCCTGCTCGGGTCGGGCGCGCGGCTGCGCGTCGCGCCCGCGATCTTCGAGCAGCTCGAGCGCGACTTCGAAGAAGCCGCGGCGTACCTCGCGACGCTGTTTTTCGCCGAACCGGCGCCGGCCCTCGTCGATGCGGCCGCCGCGCGCCTGCGCCGCACCGGGCAAGCGCAAGTGCTGCGCGACTTTCGCGCGTGCGACGCCTTCGATGCGACGGGCCGCCTCGACCGCCTCCGCGTTCCCTTGCTCGCGTTGACGGGCGTTGCCGACCGGCTGACCCCGCCGAAGTTCGCGCAGTTCTTCGCCGACCGGGTAGAGGGTGCCCGAGCGCGAATACTGCCCGAAGCCGGGCATCTGCTCATGCTGGAGCGCCCGAACGAAACGAATGCCGAAATTCGCGCGTTCGCTGAACAGTTCGCCTAAGAGAGGACCTCCGTGCGTCAAGTCTCCGCCGTTTTATTGCTGTGCCTGAGCGTTGCCTTGGTTGGCGCGACGCCGACTCCGTCTCCATCGCCGGCACCGTCGCCCGCGCCCGCAGCGCCGATCGTGATCGTGTATCCGTTCAGCGTCACCGGCGAGATTAAAGGCGATACGGGCGTCAAAGCGGCGCAGCTCTTCGTGCAGCAGATGCGCGAAGGCGGCGGCGTTACGACTATCGACGGAAGCGCGACCGTCAAACGCAGCGACTATCCGGCCGATGCCAAGAGCAACCACGCCGAATACTACCTCTCCGGCTACATGACGGCGCTCGGCGACGGCGTCGCACTCGTCGAGCAGCTGGTCAGCGTGCACAACAGCACGATCGTCTATGCGAACAGCGCGCAGATTCAATCCTTCAACGACGCCGCCGCGCAAGCGCACGCGGTTCACGACGCCATCATCGCCGATCAGAATCGTTTCAGCGCCGCGCTCAACGATCAGCAGTCGGCCGCATCGGCAACGCCCACGCCGTTGCCCGGTAACGAAGCCAACATCGGCGGCTTATTCAAACATCGCGGCGCGAAAGCCACGCCTAAGCCGAAAGCTACGCCGGCGAGCAAACCGGCGAAGGGAATCTTCGTGGTGCGAATCGCCGGAGATCTTACGGGCAGCGAGCTAGCCGCCGGAACGCGGACGCTCCTCGCGTCCCTCGACACCTACTATAACGCCACGATGAGCGGCGTCGCCGGCAACGCCGCCGCGAACGCCAACGGCATCTGCGGCACGCAACGCGATAATACGGTCGCGAGCGGCAGCGTGAAAACGGCATCGGTCAAGAGCGGATTCTTTCACAAGACCCAATACACGTTCACGCTCGACGTCTACACGTGTTTCGGCGCGCCGCTCTCGCAAGCGTCGGGCACGGCCGATAGCCTGACCGGCGCGATCCAAACGGCCGTTCAATCCTACGCGACCAGCCACCCGAACAACGCGTAAGCGCCGCGACCGAACCGCCGTTAGAGCCCTGGCGTTTCGCGGTGCTGCTCGCAGGTGGCGATCATACTCCAGCGCGGATTGCGTCCAACGCTCTGCGCCCAGCAGCCGCAGGGCCACTTGTGAAGCCCGGTGACGCGCGGATCGCGGGACTTTTGGGCGGTCCCCGGTCCTAGCTGTTTCTGGAGTGCGTTGAGGGTGTTACTCATTTGAAGACGCCTTCTTCCGCCGTCTCGCCCGCGCCTGGCGCGACCGGAAAGGATCTCCGGTGTCGCGAAGGCCGACTGCGATGACGAATCGCATGCCCGTCCTGTTTTTGGCCCACGGAAATCCGATGAACGCGCTCGCCGACAATGCTTGGACGCGCGCATGGAAGAGCATCGGCGAGCGTCTTGAAAAGCGCCCCGCAGCCGTACTGGCGATCTCCGCTCACTGGTACGTTCCGGGCGTCGCCGTGACGTCGTCGCCGCACCCCCGGACGATTCACGATTTCGGCGGCTTTCCCAAGGCCTTGTTCGAGATGCAGTACCCCGCTCCGGGAAGCGCGCAACTCGTCGAGCGCGTCGCCGCGCTGCTCGCCGGAACGCAGGTAAGCAACGATGAAACCTGGGGACTCGATCACGGAACGTGGTCGGTCTTGTGCCATGTCTTTCCCGAAGCGGACGTTCCGGTCGTGCAACTGAGTATCGATGAAACGAAGCCGCCGCAATGGCATTACGATCTCGCGCGGCGGCTAGCGCCGTTACGCGACGAGGGCGTTTTAATCGTCGGCAGCGGGAATATCGTGCACAATCTGGAGGCGGCCGCGTGGGGCGACGGGCGATCGAAGGCGCACGATTGGGCCGAACGTTTCGATGCACTCGCGGCGGAGTTCATCGAGCGGGGTCAACACCAGCCGCTGATCGACTACGAGGCTCTCGGCGGCGACGCGCTGCTCTCGATACCCACGCCGGAACACTATCTGCCGTTGTTGTACGCACTCGCCGCGCGGCAATCCGGCGACGCGCTGACCTTTCCCACGTCGGGAATCGATTTGGGATCGATCTCCATGCGGTCGATCGCGATCGGTTAGCCTTCTTCGGCCTGCGTTTCGTCGAGTAGACCCAGCGGCAGATCGACGACGACCGATCGTTTCGCGATGTCGATCGAGCGGATGAATTGGTGGATCATCGGCACGAGCTTTCCGCCGACGACCAGCATATCCGACGTCGGGAAATGCTGAACGGCGGTGACGACACCGAGCGAGGCTCCCGAGTCATCGTAGAGCGTGCAGCCCACGAGATCGCGATCGAGATACTCGTTTTCGTCGAGGTCGATCTGCGTCGCATCGGCGTAAAACGTAGCGCCGGCGAACGCTTCGGCCGCGGTCGCATCGGCGATGCCCGCGAGACGAACCAGCAAGCGGCCCTTGTGCTCCCGAACGGTTTCGAGGCGCACGGTGCGGGCGGCACCGCCGGCGTCGATCAAGCGCAGTTCGGCATCTTTGAAAAAGAGCGTGCGACCCGCACTCGTCGGATCGCACTTCAACTCGCCGTTTAACCCAAAAATGCCCGCGATGCGCCCGACCGGCAAATCGCCATCACTCTTCGGCGTCGGTCGAATCCTCGGCGCCTTCGTTGGCATCCTCGTCGAGATCGTAGATATCGACGGCGATCCGGCCTTCGGCGGTCGCGCGAATGATCGTTCGCAACGCTTGCGCGACGCGCCCGCTGCGGCCGATGACTTTTCCGAGATCTTCACCGTCGACGAGCAGTTCCAGCACGGGCGGTTCGGGACCGTCGGCCGGATACGATTCGATCGCCACGACTTCGGGTTTCGCGACCAGTTTCTTGGCGAGAAATTCGAGCAGGTCGCCGGCTCGCTGCTGCGCGGCGACGGGATCGGCGGGCGGACGGTTGCGCTTCTCGGCGAAGCGGCGCCCGCCGCCTCCGCCTTGCGTGCGGCCGCGAAAACCGCCCGAGCCGCCGCTCGAACGCTCGCCCGGGCCGTTGCTCCGGCGAGCGGGCCGTTCGTCTTCGGGTTCGATGTCGTCGATGATCGTTTCGCTCGACGCGATTTTGCGCGCGCCTAGTGTCGAGCGACGCTCGTCCTCTTCGCCGCCTTCGCCGAATAGTCCGAATTCGTCATCGAAGGCGCTCATTACTCAGCGCCTTCCGACTTCGGCTTACGCTTACTCGTGGGAACCGGTCCGCGCTCCATGATGCCCCGTTCGGCAAAGAGGCGGCGAACGGTGTCCGACGGCTGCGCGCCTTTAGCGAGCCACGCCTTGGCCTTCTCTTCGTTCACGACCACGGTGCGCGGTTCGGTCCGCGGGTTGTAATGGCCGAGAATTTCGATGAAGCGCCCGTCGCGCGGCGAGCGCGCGTCGGCGACTACGAAACGATAGGTCGGTTGTTTCTTGGCGCCCATGCGCCGCAGTCTGATCTTAACCATGTTGTTTTTCCATTAGGATACGTTGTTCGCGTAAACCACGCGAGTTGGTAGAGAGCACATTTTAGCGCATCAAGCCTAACGGCATGCGCGGCCGTTTCTTACCGCCGCCTAAGCCCATCTTTTTCATCATTTGACGCGACTCTTCGAAGCGTTTGATGAGACGGTTCACATCGGCTACTTGCGTGCCGCTGCCGCTCGCGATACGTTTGCGGCGCGAGCCGTTGAGAACGCCTGCGGGATCGCGGCGTTCGCGAAGCGTCATCGAGCAGATGATCGCTTCGATCTTCGAGATCTCTTTTTCGGGGATCTCAAAATCTTTCGGGAGCGCCCGTGAGACGCCGGGAATCATCTTCATGATATCGCCCAGGCTGCCCATCTTGCGAATCTGGCGCATTTGATCCAAGAAATCGTCGAGCGTGAACTGCGACTTGACGAGTTTTTGCTGGAGATCCTTGGCCTGCTGCTCGGTGTAAACGCTCTGCGTCTTCTCGATGAGCGTGAGCACGTCGCCCATGCCCAGAATCCGCGAGGCGAGCCGGTCGGGGTAGAATTGCTCGAGCGCCGAGAGTTTCTCGCCGACGCCGACGAATTTGATCGGCGCGCCGGTCACTTTGTAGATCGAGAGCGCCGCGCCGCCGCGCGTGTCGCCGTCCATCTTCGTGAGAATCACGCCGGTGATGCCCAAGCGTTCGTTAAAGACCTTGGCGACGTTGGTCGCTTCTTGACCCGTCATCGCATCGGCGACGAAAAGAATCTCTTTCGGGTTGACCGCCGCCTTGATCTTTTCGAGCTCGGTCATGAGCGCGTCATCGATTTGCAGGCGGCCCGCCGTGTCGATGATGACCGTCGAGAGCCCCAGCCGCTTCGCTTCGGCTACGCCGTCGCGCGCGATCTTTACCGGATCGCCCGATCCCTGATCGTAGACCGGCAGATCGACCTGTTTACCGAGCGTCTGCAGCTGGGCGATGGCGGCCGGACGATAGACGTCGGCAGCCACCAGCAGCGAACGCCGGCCCTGTTCTTTCAGACGCATCGCGAGCTTACCCGCGTGCGTCGTCTTACCCGACCCCTGCAGACCGACGAGCATGATGACCGACGGCGGCGCGTCGGAGAACTGCAGGCGAGCCTGCGCGCCTCCGAGCAATTCGATGAGCTGATCGTTGACGATCTTGACGATCGTCTGCGCCGGCGAGAGCGACGCGAGCACGTCGGCCCCGACCGCTTTTTCCTTGATTGCGTTGACGAACTCTTTGGCAACGGCAAGCGAAACGTCGGCCTCGAGCAAGGCGATGCGCACTTCGCGCATCACTTCGCTGACGTCGGTCTCGCTCAAACGGCCTCGACCGGTCAAGCGCGAAAAGATCGCGCCTAACCGTTCGGAGAGTTGGTCTAGCATGATTGTGTTAGGTGCTTACTCTTTCGCGGTTGCTTGGTCGATACGGGTTACCGCATCGCCGACGGTCTTGATCTTCTCGGCCTCTTCGTCGGGGATGTCGATGTTGAACTCCGTCTCGAACGCCATCACGAGCTCGACCTGATCGAGTGAGTCAGCTCCCAGATCATCGGTGATCGAGGCTTCGGTGGTAACCTCAGACTCGTCAACGCCGAGCTGCTCGACGATGATCTTCTTGACTTTATCGAACGTGGTGGACATACGTCTCCTATTCTGAATATGGTTGAGTTGGAACGAACGGTGCTTACATCACGACGCCGCCGTCGACTACCAGGGTTTGCCCCGTTATGTAGCCGGCAGCATCCGAACAAAGAAAGCTAACCACTCCGCTGATATCCTCCGGCGTTCCCGGTCGGCCGAGTGCTGCATTCTTAAGGATCATCTCTCTCATTGCGTCGGTCATCTTATCGGTCATAGCCGTCTCGATGAAACCTGGCGCGACGGCGTTGACTCTTATGTTCCTCGACCCCAATTCCTTCGCTAGGGACTTGGCCAAGCCGAGCAGCCCCGCTTTGGAAGCCGCGTAGGCGGCCTGCCCGGGGTTGCCGGTGAGGCCCACGATGCTCGAAACCAGCACGATCGCGCCGCCGCGCTGCTTCATCATGGGCTTGGCGACCGCGCCGCAGAGAAAGAACGCCGATTTCAGGTTGACCGAGAGCATCTGGTCGAGCACGTCGCTTTTGAGCCGCAGCACGAGTGCATCGACCGACTGGCCCGCGTTTGCGATGGCGCAGTCGATCCGGCCGAAGGTTTTTAGCGTCTCGTCCACCGCGGCATCGACCGCCGCCTGATCGGCGACGTCGGCGATCAGCACGTGCGTCTTGACCGCGGCGCGCGCCGTTTGGCAGGCGGCGACCGTCTCGTCGAGCGCCGCGCGATCGCGGCCGATCAATGCGAGATCGGCGCCTTGGGCGGCGAATTCCACCGCGATCGCCCGGCCGATACCGCGGCTGGCGCCGGTGATCAACGCGACTTTGCCGGCGAAACTCATGCGGGGGCTTGCTCTTTATCGCCCTGCGGTTGGCGTAGAAGCGCGTGCATCTTCTGGACTCCGGCGTAGTCGGTGACGTTGATCACCGAAGGCGCGTTGGGCAAGCGCTTCATCAACGGACCGAGCACCGGGCTCGCGCCGAACTCCACCACCAGATCCAATTCGTAGGCGAGCAATCTCTGCGCGGTATCGTGCCAGCGCACTTCGTCGCTGATCGAGCGGACGAGATTGCGCTTGATCGTTTCGATATCGCGATACGGCTCTGCGTCCACGTTCGAAACGACGTCGAATTGCGGCAGCAGGAACGCCCCGCCGTCGACGGCGCGCGCGAAACGTTCGATGGCCGGCTCCATGAGCTGCGAATGCCACGCTCCCGAAACGTTGAGCGGCACCACGCGTTTCGCGCCGGCTTCGAGCAGCGCGTCGCCCGCAGCCTGCACGGCTTCGAGATCGCCGCTGATGACGATTTGCGATGGGGAGTTGAAGTTGGCGAGCCGCGCGCGCTTGCCGGTGCGTTCGTTAACGGCTGCGACGATCGTGCGAATCTTCTCCGCATCCATACCGAGTACGGCCGACATGCCGCCGGGGGCCAATTCGGCCGCATGCTGCATCGCTTTGCCGCGCTCGTCGACGATCGTAAGCGCCGCATCGAACGTGAGCGATTGCGAAACCGTCAAACTGCAAAGTTCGCCGAACGAATGACCGGCGGTCACCACCGGCTGCAACTCCTCGCCGCACGCGTAGAAAAGTGCGACGTTGGTTGCAAAGATTGCCGGCTGGCTATATTGCGTTTCGCGGAGCTTCTCTTCGGGGCCGTTCTTCTGTAGTTCGAGCAGATCGTATCCGAGGATCGAACGCGCGTGATCGAACAGCACGCGCGCGCCGGAGGAATAGTTCGCCACGTCGACGCCCATGCCGACGGCTTGCGAGCCTTGTCCGGGGAAGATGACGCCGATTCTTGCCATTATGCCCACCGCCATGTTACGGCGCCCCAAGAGAGGCCGCCGCCGAAGCCGACGAATACGATCACGTCTCCCGGCTTGATTTTGCCTGCGGCGACCGTTTCGGAGAGCGCGATCGGAATCGTCGCAGCCGACGTGTTGCCGTACTCGTGAATGTTGACGATCACTTTTTCCGGCGGCATGTCGAGGTATTTGGCCGCCGAATCGATGATGCGCTTGTTGGCCTGATGCGGGATCAGCCAAGTCAGGTCGGCATGCGTGAGATTGGCCTTGCGCAGCGCGATCTCGGTGGCGTCGATCATCTTCGTGACTGCAAATTTGAAGACTTCGCGCCCTTCCATGCTGATGAACTGACGGCCGGCCGCGAAGGCCGCGGGATCGAGCGTGTTGCGCGTGCCGCCCGCCGGAACGTAGAGCAGTTCGGGCTTGCTGCCGTCGGAGCCCAATTCGCTTGAAAGAAACGAATCGATCTCCGAGGCTTCCAGAATCGCCGCGCCCGCACCGTCGCCGAAGAGCACGGCAGTGCTGCGGTCGGTGCGGCTCACGATCTTAGTCAGCGTCTCGGCGCCGATAAGCATGATGCGTTTGTAGACGCCCGACCGAATCAGCGCCGAGGCGACGGTCAGGCCATAAATAAAACCGCTGCAGGCGATCTCGATATCGAACGCGGGTTTATCCTTCGCGCCCAGCCGCGCCGCCACCAGACACGCCGTCGCGGGAAAGATATAATCCGGGGTCACCGTGGCCACGATATAACAATCGATGTCCTGCGGCTTTAATGCGGTCTTGGCGAGCGCGTTGCGCGCGGCGGCGATGGCCAGATCGCTCGTCGCCTGGCCGGCGGCCGCGACGTGCCGGCGCTTCATGCCCGTACGCGAGACGATCCACTCGTCGGACGTGTCGAGAATCTTCTCGAGATCCTCGTTGCTGAGGATCTCGTCGGGCGCGTAATGCCCGACGGCGGCGATCTTGACCCCGGTCTGATTCAAGGGTTAGCCGTGTTGATGCCCGGCGTGATCGTCCTTCACTGCGACGACTTGGCGCCCGTCGTACGTGCCGCAATGCTCGCACACGAAATGCGGGCGCTTGGGGGCGTGACACTGCGCGCACTCAACGGTCGTAACCGGGTTGAGCTTCCAATTCGCGGCACGACGGCTACGCGTCTTGCTGCGCGGGGTTTTCCATTTAAGATTCGCCACTTCTAATCTCCAGTTCGGCCGCGCAATGACACGCGCCCTCGTTCTTGTTCTCTCCGCAACTATCGCAGAGCCCCAGACAATCGTCCGCGCACAACACGCCCGGTGGAAGCGCGCTGTACACTAACTGTGACGCGAGATCCGCCACGTCCAGACGGTCGCCCATCAGCACGTTACTCGGACCGAACGGGTCGGTGCGTCCGTCCGCCTCCGGTTCGAGTTGTTCGTCGACGTCGACGTGCATCTGCCGCGTCACGTCGCTCAAACAGCGATCGCACTCGCCATGGGCTTCCACGTCGATCGTTCCGGCGATCTCCAGCATGCGATCGATCGCATGAAGTTCGAGTCGCACTTGCGCCGGCTCGGGGAAGAGTATCCCCTCAAACGGCTCGAGCGCCACATCTTGATCGACCAGCAGGCGTTGGCGCCCACCGGCTAAGAGACCGCCGATATCGATTTTGTGTGAAGAACCCATAACATCATGAAAGGTCCCCACGGAGGGAGACCCCTTTCAAACTCGCACCATTGTAGACCCCGACAGTCCGCCTTGTCAAACCCGTAGGTCGGGGTGAATGACGGGCACTATGAGCACGATCGGAAGTATCCCGAGCGCGATAAGCGAGCTTGCGGCCCACGGGGTTGCTTACGCGCCGCAAATCGCTCGCGCGGCAGCCCAGCACGGACTCGACCCCCGACTCCTCGCCGCCGTCGCCGCCCAAGAGACCGGCGGCCCGGGTGCCAACGGCGGCCGCAACATCCTCGGTGACGGCGGGCACGGCCATGGCCTCTTCCAAATCGACGATCGCTGGCACCCGTTCGCACGAACCGGCGCGGCCATGAACGCGGGGCGTAATGCCGATTATGCGGCGGGCATGCTCTCCGGGCTGCTGGCGCGGTACGGCGGGAACGTTCACCGCGCTCTCTCCGCTTATAATGCCGGCAGTCCCACGGCCTGCGGTACCGTTACCACATGGCAGGACGGCGCGAAACTGGGCTACGCGGATTCGGTGATGCGGCACTATGCCGATCTTGGCGGCTCGGCGGTCCACGAAGAGCTGCAGGCCGAAAGCCCGAGCGAGCAGGCGAGCGTCAATTCGCTGCGAGCGTTTTCGCTGCAGTTTCCGGGTCTCTGCCCCGCGTCGATGCCGCCGCAAAGCAACGCGCGCCCGGCGCCCGAACCGGATTTCGCCTCGATCGTCAACGATTCCAGCAATCAAAACAGCGGAGGATAGTAGAAATGGGTTTCAATTTGATCGGCGCCCTGGCCGGCGCGGCGACCGGCTTTCTCGAGGGCGGACCCGCCGGCGCCGCAACGATGGGACTCGCCGGTGGGTTCGCCGGAGGCGGCACAACCGGCGGCAACCTTACGGGTGCGCTCGGAAACGCCGGGCTCGGAGCGCTCAACGCGCAAAACGAACTCTTTCAAGTCGGGATGTATGCCCAACAGATGCAGCATCAAGAGCGCATGCAAATCCAATCCGATGCGTTCAACGAAATGATCGACGAACGGTCGGAACAGATGCGCGAGGTCAACACCCTGCGCGACGTGCAGATGGCTCAGCGCCGCGCCGACGACGGAATAGTGAAGAAATTCATCGAGAGCATCACGCAGTGATCGAACGGCCGACCGCGCGTACGGGTCGCCCATCGGCGGGGCGGCCCGGCGCGGCGCCGCTTGCGGCGATGCTCGCGGGCACCGTCGCGGCGCAAGCGCCCGATGGCGTCGGTGCCGACCACGAACGCGAGTTAGCGGAACAAGCGCTGCTCGCGGTCCAGCGCGCGCAGTACGACTTCAGTCTGGAAGAGCGCACCGAACTCGAGCGCGAATACAATACCGAGCGAGCCCTGGTACTCGCTCAAATGAAGATCGACGACGACGTCGTCAAGAAGTACATCGAACTGATCTAGAGGATTGCGCTAGGCGCAATCCGTCGCGTTCGGCCTTCGGCCGAGCCGCCCGTTGGCAGGTAGGCCCGTCGGCAGGTAGGCCTTGCCAAGTGTGGTACAATTCTGTCTTGTGCGGGCCATTAGCTCAGCTGGTTAGAGCGCATGCTTGATAAGCATGAGGTCCCTGGTTCGAACCCAGGATGGCCCACCAAGAATGTGGCGATCACGTAAGCGACGGTTTTTTGACCGTCGCTTTTGCCGTCGTCACGCCGCTTCGCTCGACGGTTGCCATCGTCGGTGTTTTTTAGGACGCCCGCGCGATTGGCTTGATCCGGCCAACGGCCTTAGCCATACTCCCGTGGAGCGCGTCGTACATGTCGAGCGTCAGTTGCATTCGCATCCATGATTCAGCCTTGAATCCTAACGCTCGCTCGAACCGAAGCGCAGAATCCATCGTAACCGGCCGCTTCCCGTGAATGATCTCCGACAGGCGCGCGTTCGTAACGCCAATGTGCTTGGCAAACGCGGACTGCGTGATCCCCAACGGTTGGAGAAACTCCCGAAGGAGAATCCCGCCGGGAGAAGTCGGGCGCCGATGCGCAGGGATCGTTAGCGGGCGATTCATCGTTCTCTCCTAGGTATGATAATCGACGATCTCAACGTCGATTGCGCCAGCATCGGTCCAGCGGAAACAAATGCGGTACCGATCGTTGATTCGTATCGAATGCTGGCCCGTGCGATCGCCGCGTAGAATTTCTAGTCGGTTTCCGGGCGGAATGTTTAGCTGATCCAAGTTCGCGGCAGCATCCAAAAGAGTCAGCTTATCGATGGCCTTCCGACGGAGCGCAGACGGGACGACTTTGCGCGCAACCTTAGACGGGGTGCCGTTGTAAAGATCCCGCGTTCCACGATCCGCAAAATCCATACGTTATTTTATCACTATGCGATAATATCGTCAAGCGATAAGACCAAAACCAGGGAATCCCTGGACGGACCTTTGCGACTCCGTGTATACTGGTGACAACTTCGCGAGGGGAACCGCTCCCATAAGAGCTACGAACGGGAGATCGGTAACGGTCTCCCGTTTTCCATTTCCAATCGTCAGCTCGTTCCGGTCGAGCTTTCCGCGAATAGCGAGTTCGGCAGCGATGCCGGAAAATCGAATCCGGTAAAGTAATACTCGCCGAAGAGATTCTCGTACTGCGAATACGAGCGCAATCGGTACGCCCACGTTACGTGGTTGACGACCAGATATGGACCGGCGTAGCCTAGCTCGACTTGGAAGTCCGTTAGCGGCTTCTCCGGGATGTCGGCAAAGATCACGTATCCGCTGACGATCAGTTTCCAAATGTCTTTGCTTTTGGTATCGACCCACATCGCTTTTAGCGCGGGACGATTTTTCGGCGTATTGCGAAAGACGAGATGATACGTCGGGTGGCCTTTGTAGATCTCCGTATCCGCAATCTCGCAATCGAACGTTCCGTGCGCGCGTACGTCGCCGATGACGCGTAGCGGCATCTGCAGTTCGTCGACCGGCAGCCAGGACCGGCGGTCGCTCCCGTACGGTCCGAGTTCGGGCGGTCCGGGATCGGCTTGATGCGTCACGAACGGTTCGTTATCGAAACGCGAATCTTCAACGCGCGCGACGCCGTCGTCGCGGTACTCAACGTGGGCGCGCGCCGAGATCAACGGCTGATTGTCGTCGATGAGCACTTGACGAACGTCGTAGGAGACATAGTCGGGATGCGACGCGGCCGCGCGCCGGCGAACCGCCCCGTCAAAGATGTCCCAACATGCGGGGCTTCCGAGTGCCGCCGCGAGAACAAGGGTCGCGAACATAGGCCGCGCCTCCACTATGGTAGAGAAATTATCCACCTTTTGTATGCCGAAACGCAAGGTTGTGAGGTCCTCAATCGCGTACCGTGGGGATTGGCCGCGGGGACGTAGCTCAGTTGGTAGAGCGCCTGCTTTGCAAGCAGGATGTCAGGAGTTCGAATCTCCTCGTCTCCACCAAGGGCCCGTGGGGGCATAGCTCAGCTGGTAGAGCACTTGCATGGCATGCAAGGGGTCAGGAGTTCGAGTCTCCTTGCCTCCACCATATAAACGAAAGCCCGGAGGTCGTCTCTCCGGGCTTTTCGTATTAAGCAGTCGCGGAGTACGCTGGACGGCCGCGCGATACGCGGTATCGCGAGGAAAGTCCGGGCTTCACTGGGCAGGGTGCAGGATAACGTCCTGTCGGGGCAACTCGAAGGAAAGTGCCACAGAAACAAACCGCGAGCTTGGGGACTTCGTCGCCAAACTCGTAAGGGTGAAATCGTGAGGTAAGAGCTCACGGAGCGTCGCGGTGACGCGCGCTCGGGTAAACCCCACCCGAAGCAAGACGCGCTCGATATCGTTTCCTCGGAAACGCGGACTGCCCGTCCGAACGAGCCAGGTCGCATCGAGGTGCGCGGTAACGCGCACCCCAGAGAGATGGTCGTCGGGGCGCGAGCCCTACAGAATCCGGCTTATAGGCGTACTCCGCAACCTGGCGCCGGCCGCCGTTCGAACGCAACCGGCGGGGCCGGAGATGCGTTTTAGCCAATGAAGCATCCTTGAGGAGAACGATCTGCCCGTGAGCGAACAACAGTTTACCCCCGCGATGACCGTCGACCAGGCGTTCAAGCTGCACGCCGGAGCGCGCCGCGTATTCGCGCGCTTCCATTTAGGCGGCTGCTCGAACTGCGCGATTAGCGAATCGCACACCATCGGCGCGGTGAGCGAAGATTACGGCATTCCCTTGCCGATGCTGCTCGATAGCCTCAACGCCCTCTTCGCCGAAGGCGTGGCGTTGGCAGTCGGCGACAAGGTGCGAATTCCCGAAGAGATCCGCTCGAAGGTCCCGCAGCTCGCGGGCGTGCCGGAGATCGGCGAGATCAAAGCCGTCGATGCCGGCGCCTACACCGCCGAGTT
>DATBTN010000041.1 GCA_036559195.1 Candidatus Baltobacteraceae bacterium | reverse complement strand
ACTTGCAAGCGAACGCTTGCTGTGTTACTTTTGTCACATCGATACCGGGTGGTTCGGTGGTGCGGAAGAATATGCGCCGCCTCCGCTTGGGGTGTGAGGAGTACGTTGAAATGCGCCGCATTATTGCACTAGCGTTATGTTTGGTATTCGTTGGGCAACCGTCGCTGGTGATTGCCGGCTCGAGCCGGGCGTCGGCGCCACCGCTGACGGCCGAGGCTCGTGGCGGGGGGGTGCAGCCGGCAACTGCCGCGAGCCGAATACGTGGCGGCCTCTTGCCCGTCGAGCTGGGCGCGGTTCGGAGCGATTTTGGGTGGCTTCAGTCGCTGATCGTTGCCACGATCTCACCATTCCTGATGACGCGGTCGAAGTTCACCGCAGCGCCTCATACACCGCCTAGCAAGAATCGCCCTACGCCCGTACCAGTCGTGGCTCGCGTGCTCCCACCACGTGGGATGCTGCCGCTCTCAACACCTCGTATGCTTACAAATCCCCGCGCTGCGGCGCTCTATCTGCGAAAAGCGCTTCTGGATTCTCGTCAGAAGTTTCCGATGGCAATGCCCCAGAGATTGCCAGCCAGTAGCGAAACGCCGTTTTTGACGGTGCAAAGGCCAGGCATCCTGACCCCAGTGAGCACGCCCATACCGCAACACGCTCAATCGCGAAGCGCCTCGTTCGGTCCAGCACGTAGAGCGGCATCATCGGGTGGCTTCGGAAGCCTGCCGGTTGACACCAACGCTCCAGAGAATGCGGGCATCAATCGCTGGTGGACCTTCGAAGAGGAAGCCATACACGGCGTTGGGACGATGATGTGGAACGTCAAGACCGGAAACTTGGTTTTGCAAGGCGACGATATGGCGGTTCCGCATCGCGGGATCGAACTCGCGTTTCGCCGCACGTATAATAGCTTTAGCCAACATGACTACGCCGGTAGCGACGGGAGCACGCCATCAAACTATGGCAATGGGTGGACCAATACGTTCGATGCGCATATTGCCAATAACAACGGACCCGGAATCAGCGTCTTTGATATCGATGGAGCGCGGTACGACTACTTTCAAAATAGTAGCGGGGGCTATGATCCCCAGTGGCGCGATGGACTCCACGCCACCTTGACATCAGATGGTGGTAATGGATTCTTTTGGACCAAAAAGAACGGCGCCATCTACTACTTTTATGGACCAACGCAGCCGGCAAACACCGCAGCCTACGCTGGTCGACTCCTTCGAATTTACGCAAGGAACAATAATAACACTCTGACGTTCACCTACACTTTCGATAACGGTGATGCCTCTACATCGGCAAACCTTAATCAGCTCGTTGTAAGTGCTGAAGATGGCGAAACAGCGACGTTGCAGTTCGCCAATTTTGGAACCTACCGTCTACTCTCGAGTTTGCGGTGGCCCGATGGAAACGCCGTTACTTACGACTACGATAGTTTCGCGAATCTCGCATCGGTAACGAAACCGGGAAATAATGCGGGTGCCGCATTAAAGCAGGCCTACGGCTGGTCCGGCGCTACCCACCTGTTATCGTGGGTCATGACACCACTCAACACCCCAAATCCGAACGCCGGCGGCTTTGTGGAATACACATACCAACCAAACAATCAGCTTAGCTCGTACTATTTCCACGGAGTCGTCAATCCTACGCTCGCGGACGGGACAAACACGCTCCTGCAGCCGGGCATGCCGACCGGCGTCCAAGGGTATCGTAGCACGTGGATAAGCTACACAACGGGCGGGAACACGACCGTAACCGACTCGGACGGGCATGAGCGCGGATACGACTGGCAAAACGATCACGATCATGTAACTGGTTTTCATTACTACAAGGCCGACGGAACGTTCCTCACCACGACCCAATGGTACGACAGTCTCGATGACCTTGCGTCAAGTTTCGATGCGCGCGGAAACGAGACCGATTACGTCTCGGACGCGAATGGGAACACGGTCGAGGTCGCCCTTCCAAGTGTAACTACTTCGGCGGGCACGTTCCGGCCGACCTCGCGCTACTCGTACGACTCGCACAATAACGTCATCGCGTATTGCGACCCCCAATTTGATCACAATGCCGGGTACGACTGGAATGTCACGGGACCACCGCCGTCTTCAGACTCGCTATGCCCATCTCAATCGGGCACGACGCAATACGTCTGGACCGCTCCCGCCTACGAGCCATTTGGCGAACTTACGCAAACGACAACAGCCCTCGGCTATCACCGCACGATCGCCTACAACCCGGGGGCGCAAGGCGGCACGGATTTCGGCTTGCCGACCTCCACGACGGGTGACTCTTTCACGCAGCTGGATGGATCAAATCGGCAACCAACGCAGACATTCTCTTACGACGGGCACGGAAACTTGCAAGCCTATAACAAGGGCAACGGTGCTTGGTCGCTGACCTACGACACGCTTAACCGACTGACCTCAGCGACTGACCCGGATAACGTCACGACCCGAACGTGCTACTACCCGAACGGCCAAATTCAAGCAACGCAAACGGCCACCCAATACGCATTGGACGGGAATGCCCCATGCGGCGCTCACAGTGTTTCCTACGGCTACGATGCGAACGGCAACGAAATCTCCGAAACGCACCATTTTGGAAATATCGCGGCCACGACGAATAAGTGGTATGACGGTGGCGATCGGCTTATCGAGATTGAAGAGCCTCAGGATCCCAACGACGCCTACCAATTCTCGTGGAAAACGCGCTATATTTACGACCTCTCGGAGAACGGGAGCGCCGGGCCGCGCCCAAGCGTGGCGGGCCAAAGTCTGACCGGATACGGGAACCTCGTGAAAACACAGGAGTGCCTGGCGACACCAAGCGTGACCATCCCTGGGAGTTTTTCAAGCTGCTCGTTTACCGACACAAAAGCACAGGCATTCGACGCACTAGATCGCCTAAGCAGCAAGTATTCTTATTCGGGGCAGAGCCTCTATACCGAGACGCTCACATACGACGCAACCGGAACTTCAATAGGAAAGTTGAGTCGCGACTGTACCGGCTCAGTTCCATGCAAGAGCTACGAGTACGACCCAGATGGTAGCACTTCGTCGATCGTGTACAATGACCCGAACACTCCCAACCTCGCCTATACCTATGATTCCGATGGGCGCGTTGCGAGTGCGCAATCCGGCCAGTTTGGTGCTCAGACCTATACGTACAATGCCGACGGTAACATGGCATCATCAGTCGAACCCGCTGGCCTGCCAGCGCATGCGACGCTCGCGTATCATTATTATGCCGATGACAGTCCAGCCAGCTTGGATGTGCAGTCCACTGCGTTCAACCAAAATCAGGTGTTTCGCTATTCGTATCGACCCGATGGAAAAGTTGAACAGCAAGCTGTTGAGACGGACTCACTTCCGCAGGGAAGCACGACCGTTGGCTTTGGGTACACCGCCGCCGGACGTACCGCGAACCTGACCTATTCCGGCGCGGGGCGGCCCATAGCGGCCCCCTCCTTCACATATGATGCGTATGGCATGGAGAGTTCGGTCTCGCTCGGACCGACCGTCGGCATGTCGAATTATAGTCGTGATGCCGAAGGAGGGCTAACCGGGTACACCAGCACGGGGGCAGCGACGTCTGTTGCGCTGAATTACAGCCGGCGAGGCGAATTGGTGTCGACGAAGATCGGCGCCGCAATCCAATCGCAGGCAGTCGTCGCCAATGGTATTCCAATAGCGTTAGCAACGAACCCGAACAGCGGATATACAAACGCGACTCTTGACGCGCGCATGGGTGCACTCACGAGCCAATATAACGTTCCCCCCGCAACATTCAACGGCAGGTCGCCATGCGCGAAAGACTACTCTGGAACTTCTTGCGCATCGGAGAACTACACCTATGACGGGACAGGCCGTCTGACCTCGACGTTGGCGGCTACGTACAAGCTAGATGATACAAAGCAAATTGACGAAACTGATACGACTACCACAAATGTGTACGATGCAGAAAATCACATGACCGACACGAAAATAAACACCAGCGATCTTAGCGGAGGGTTATCTAGAAATCGAGAAGATTCGTATGTTTGGGGGCCTAACGGCCACCCTGATCAAATTGGATTTTCGGGGTTTACCGTAGGGAGCGGAGGACCATACTATGAAACTCTTCACTGGGACGGCGGTAGATTGCTGTTTGTTACCGATCCGACCGGCCGAATCGTTGACCTAAAGATCGGGACGTTAGGGGACGTCACGTTCGCGGACACCGGCTACACCGGTGCGACCTTTTATGAGCGCATGCCAAGTGGAAGCATCGGTGTCTGCTACAACGCGGCTGCAGTTGTCGGCACTCTAGGGCAGAGCAGTTATCGCTCAACGAACAATTGTATTGGAACCAACGTGCCAACTTGCACTTATCTGTTCACGACGTGTTGTGGAAGCGCAGGCGGACAGGTGCCCGTTTATGCAGGCCCGGATGGTATCTGGGATGGCGTAAATACCATTCAAGGTGTTCGCATGTTTAACAGCGATTCCAATTCCTGGGCAACGCCTGATGCATATGCTGGCGAGGTTAACGACCCCGCGTCGCAAAGGCAGTATGTGTGGAACAGAGGGAACCCCATCTCCTACGAGGATCCATCCGGGTATACCGTAGTCATCGGTGACAAACACCTAAAGCACGTCATTCAGGATATGGCGTCACGCAGCAAGGTTTTCGCCAAAATGTTGAAAGAGCTTCAGGGGAAAAAAGCAGGCACCTTTGTTGTGACACCGCTAACTAATACCCAGGACGGTGTCTTTCGCGCAAACGAGGGAAAGGGAGGGTCCATCGGGATTGGTACGCGGCAATCCCACGGCGGGACAATGGATACGGCTGCTCACGAGTTTGGGCATGCGTTTGATTCGATCGACCGGGCCAGGTTCAACGTTGATGTCAGAACAGGTGTACCCGCTAATGCATTTCGTGACGAGCCCGCGACACAAGAGGAAGTAAACGCGTATTCTATTGAGCATAGGGTTGACTTGGAGCTTGGAAATGCAAGAAATTGGGTTGGGCCAGATTGGGGTCCGCTTGGACAGAATCACGTTATGGACTGGGCGTCATTCAATGCACAATATCATCCCAATACGACGCCTTGGGTCCTTCAGAGTAAAAGAAACATGATTGCCAACGCGCAGACCGCCATAATACATCGCTTCGACAACGACATCGAGAGGGCAATGCTTTCTCCTTGCAAGCGATTCAATGATTTTCTCACCGATGCCCCGTTGATATATCTCGCGAAAGCGGAACGACATAATGGCTCGCTGCTCATTGTATTACACATTGACGGTTTTTTCCCAGCGGGCACGCCTCACGTCAATCCAGTTCACACGGGGCGCCTCTATCTTCAGCTGGACGATCAGCCGGGGATATTTATCTATAGGTTTGGGATATCCAACGCGCCAAACGTCTTTATGTACGAATTCAAAAATGGACGCCGACACCGCCTGATTTATTCGCTCGTCGGGACGCGCGGATCGTTAGCTTACGGTCAGTATTGTTTTTAAATTATGGCGTCGGGCACTCACCGATCCCTCAGCGAGTCATATGCGAATTCCTAATCGGCTCCACGACGCTAACGCATTCGTTCTTCAGAGTCCGCCGGAGAACCAAAGTGGCCCACTGCTGATAGCTACCCTCCATCCTTTTGAAGCTGGCCCGGTTTGGTGGACACTTTCGGCTTAGCGAGAAGGGTCAGCAACGTTCAGCACGACGCAGAAGGCAACGTTACCGGTTACGATCTAGGCATGCCAAACCTCATACGCCCACCAAACAACGGCGCAGGAAATCAGATTAGTCACGATTTTAAAGCATACAATATCCGAGATGAACTCACGGGCGAGACCGGTTTGAGTCCTGCGACCACCACGCCGCAGACGCTGTCGCGCATTGCCGACGTTTACGGCTACGCGTGTGCACTTAGCCTTTCGACAAATTATCCGTACTGCCAGTCGGGCGTTGACCCGGCGACGGGAGCATTTTTGGGAAGCCCCCAAAAATCGAGCCCATGCACAACCGGATATGATTCGATGGCATACGATCGCGCCGGACGAGGGATTTCGCAAACCATTGCGTGGAGTGCGACATCCGGATGTAGCGGCCAGGTGCTGGTTCAAACTCGAGGATACGATGCCGACAATCGCACGATATCGGATAACTGCACGGGTTTTAACGGTATTTGTAACTTCGTTCAGGCCACGTACAAATAGGAAGCAGATGGTCACTTGGCCGGCATTGTTTCGAACAACCCTAATTCCCCAAGTGCCACACTGCACTGGGATGGTGACGATTTGCTCTACGTTTCCGATCAAGCAGGAAATCTGCAGCAGCTTAACATTGAAAAATTGGCCGTTTACGCAGCGCAAAGCGGGCTTACGGTGCTCGACCGCGATTTTTCCGGCGTCGAAATCTCTGCCCATCAGGTGGGAGCCACCGACGTATGGACCGCCGCCTCGGGCGCCTTTCGTTCTGGGAATCCTGAGAAATCCACTCTGGTCGATGGCGTGTATCCTGGATACAATGCGAATTCAAGCTTTAAAACTCCCGCCACGGCCGTGTCTTTGTTTCGGGAGGATACAAGTTTGCCGACTTATCGTTCCAAGGCGTAAGAGCGTTTGACTCGCAGCTGCAGCAGTGGACGAGCCCAGACGCCTATTCGGGCGACATACACGACCCCGAGAGCCAACGACCTTATATGTGGAATCGGAACAATCCAATCGCCTATTCTGACCCGAGCGGGTACTGCGTTGAGGACGCCTGCATCGTAGAAGGAGGTGCCGCCGCGGTAGGCGGCCTCTCGGCTCTTGGATGGGGTGCGGGCGCTGTGGGCTTGAGCGGACTGCCCGGTTGGGCATATGCGAAGCGTGATCGAATTACTCGTACGCTTCGCGACGGCGTAAGCGCAATCCGGCGCGCTATTGGCAACAGTCTTCCGCGCTTTGGAATGCCGGGGACGACGGTCACTCGACCTGATGGTAAGCAGGTGCGAGAGTACGGCCCCTCCGGCGGCGCGGTTAAGGACATCGACTACGGTCACGATCACGGTGCAGGGGACCCGCGTGCCCACGACTGGAAGCCAGATTTAGATGGCAATCCGGTGAGGCAAAAAGGGCGCCCTCTAACACCGAAGGAGAAAGGTGAACACGAGAAAGATTCCAGCGGATCATAGCCGGGCACTTTACTGAGCGTAATTGGAGGCAGCAGTTTGCTGTTCGAATTTTTTGATACGGATATCGCCGGACTACTAGCCAGGTTTCCGGAATTTGCGGAAGGGATGGATTGTCGTGTAACCTGTGTCGACAGCTCGATGGATGTAAGGGACGATGTGCGCGACCAGATTCAGGGGCTGGCGCACGACGACTTCGGGCGATTCATCGTACTCGCAGGGAGGGATTTGCTCGGCTGCGCGCCTGCACTGTTTTCGGGCTTCGACGAGGTATACTTTTTTACCGATGACAAATGGCGACTGGCAGATCCATTTCGCTGGTCTGAACAATTTACGTCGGATCGCGCGAATTTTGGCGTCTCCGTACCCGAATATCTGCGTTCGCTTCTCGAGTGGAGCGGGGCTGTTAGATATCTTTCCGATGGCTGCGGCCTAAACATTGCTTGCGAGACAAAAGAAATTCTGGCTGCCGTTGACAGTGCGTTATCATCGCGAGGCTGAGCCTGAATCTCCCTATTGATTTTGGCCCTCTCCGTTGGCCCACCGCGCTCTGCAACTATGCGCACCTGCGCTTTTCGGCATGACAGAACCGGCCCTCGGAGAAGACAAGAGGCATGGCGCAACGCGATACCCTTGAAGTAGATGTGCTCTTTGTCGGAGCGGGGCCGGCGAGTCTGGCCGGCGCGATCCGCTTGATGCAGCTTGCCAAAGCGGCCGGACGCGAACTCGAGGTTCTGGTCATCGAGAAGGGCAGCGACATCGGGGCTCACGGCATCTCCGGTGCGGTCCTGGATCCGCGGGCGCTCGACGAATTGCTGCCCGACTGGCGGACGAGCGCGCCGGTCGAATCGGAGATTACCGGCGACGAGCTGTGGTATCTCACCGAGAACGGTAAGATCAAAGCGCCGATCACGCCGCCGCCGATGAACAACCACGGCAAGTACGTCGCCTCGCTGCAGAAGATCGCGAAGTGGCTCGGCGAGCAGGCCGAAGCGCTCGGCGCGCAAGTCTTTCCCGCATTTCCAGGTCAGGAAGTGCTGTGGGACGGCGATCGCGTGATCGGCGTACGCACCGGCGATAAAGGCGTCGATCGCAACGGTCAGCCGAAGCCCAACTACGAGCCCGGTGCCGACCTGCTCGCGAAGATCGTGGTCCTGGGCGAAGGCCCGCGCGGAACGCTCACAAAGCAGGCGATCCCGCGCCTGAACCTCGATGCCGGGCGCGAGCCGCAAGTCTACGCCGCCGGCGTTAAGGAGTTGTGGCAGCTCAAGCCCGGCACGTATCCGGCCGGGCACGTCATCCACACGCTCGGCTATCCGCTACCCTTCGAAACCTTCGGCGGCGGCTTCATCTACGGCATGGCAAACGACATTCTCGATATCGGAATGGTGACCGGACTCGACTATAAGAATCCGACGACCGATCCGCAAAACGAACTGCAGCGCCTTAAGATGCATCCGGTCATCCGGAAGTGGCTCGACAGCGCGAAATTGCTGCGGTACGGCGCCAAAGCGATTCCCGAGGGCGGTCTCTTCGCCATGCCGCAGTTGTACGCGGACGGGCTCATGCTCGTCGGCGATTCCGCTGGATTTTTAAACGGCATGCGCCTCAAGGGGATTCACCTAGCGATGAAATCCGGCATGCTCGCGGCCGAAGCGGCGTTCGAGGCGCTGGCGGCGGAGAAATACGACGCCGCCCAACTCGCGTCATACGACACGCGATTCAAAGATTCGTGGGCGTACGCGGAGTTGCGCACGGCGCGGAACTTTCATCAAGGGTTCAAGGGCGGGTTGGTCTCGGGCATGCTCAACGCGGGCCTCAGCATGGTGACGGGCGGCGCGGGATTCGGTTTCATCGATCGCATGAAAGGCGAGCCGGGCTACGCGGTGATGGAGAAGCGCGGATACAAACCGCTCGAAACGCCGCGCGCGCCGATCGATGGCGTGCTGACGTTCGACAAGCTCACCGACGTCTTTAACAGCGGCGCGATGCACGAGGAAAACCAGCCCTCGCATCTGCACGTCGCCGATACCAACATCTGCCGCGATCGCTGCACGGTGGAGTACGGAAATCCGTGTCAGTATTTCTGCCCGGCGAAAGTCTACGAGCCCGAGTTTACGCAGACCGCCGGCGGCGCGGTCGAAGGACGCCTGCAGATCAACTTCACGAATTGCGTGCATTGCAAGACGTGCGATATCGTCGATCCGTATCAGATCATCACGTGGGTACCGCCGCAGGGCGGGGAGGGCCCGGTCTACACCGGGATGTAGCGTGAACGCCGCTTCGAAGCTTGCGGGCGATGTCGCCATTATCGGCGCGGGCTTGATCGGATTGTCGATCGCTTTCGAATTGACGCAACGCGGCGCCGCCGTTCGCGTCTACGATACGCGCGAGCCGGCCAAGGCGGCCTCCTGGGCTGGGGCGGGCATGCTCGCGCCGTGGACCGAGGCGATCGCCGATGCGCCGCTGCAGGCGCTCTGCGAGGAATCCCTCGGGCGCTATCCGGAGTTCGTGGAGCGCGTGCGCGCCGCGAGCGGTGTGGATCCGCATTTGCGCTTGGAGGGCATCGCGAGCGCCGCTTTTTCGAGCGCGGATCTGCGCGGTCTCGAGGAGCGCGCGCTCGAGTTGCGCGCCGCCGGGCGCGACTGCGAAATCTACGATCGCGAGGGGACGCTCGCGCTGGAGCCGATTCTCGGCAAACACGTTCGCGGCTCGCTGCTGGTCCGGGGCGAGGGCGAGATCGACAACCGGCGTCTGGGGCGCGCCTTGGCGGCCGCCTGCACGGCGGGCGGCGCGATCGTGCGAACCGGCCTGCAGAGCGTCGCCGTTGAGGCCGACGGGCGGCGGGTCTTGGGCGTGCGCAGCGACGAGGGATTTGCGCCCGCCGGCGCCGTCATCAATGCTGCCGGTGCCTGGGCTTCGCAGATTACGGGAGTGCCGGCAGCTTGCACGCCGCCGGTTCGCCCCGTGAAGGGGCAGATGCTCGCGCTCGCGATTCCGCGCGGTCTCGTTGGCCGCGCGATTTGGGTACCGGGCGGGTATCTGGTGCCGCGCGAAGACGGCCGTCTGCTGGTCGGGGCGACCGTTGAGGAACGCGGCTTCGATACCCGCGTGACCGCGCAGGCGATCCACGACTTGCTGCATGCGGCGGTGGCCGCCGCTCCAGCGCTTGGCGACTTCGCCGTGAGCGAAATGTGGGCGGGGCTGCGTCCGGGCTCGCCCGACGGCCGCCCATTTATCGGCCCCACCGCGCTTGCGGGATATTTTCTCGCCGTCGGGCACTATCGCAACGGGATCCTCCTCGCTCCCGCGACCGCCGCCCGGCTGGCGGATATCGTGGAAGGGCGTTCGGACGAAACGGATGCCGCCTTCGGGTTAGCTCGTATGGAGAGGCCCGACCGCGTCGAAAGAGATATTCTTAAAGCATGAGTGCGCAGACCATCATCGCGATCGTCAACGGCGAATCGCGCGAATTCGCGAAGGGCACGACGCTCGGTCAATTGCTTGCCGACTTGCAAACGCCGTCGTCCGGCGTCGCCGTTGCCAAGAACGATCGCGTCGTGCGCCGATCCACCTTTGCGGTCGAGCCGCTCGAAGACGGCGATCGCGTCGAGATCATCAAAGCCGTCGCCGGCGGTTAACCGGCGGGGAATCACATGCAAGACACGCTCAAAATCGGAACCTACGAATTCACGTCGCGGCTTATCGTCGGTACGGGAAAATATCCTTCGATGGAGATCATGCAAGCTGCCCATACCGCAAGCGGGGCGCAAATGATCACCGTCGCGATTCGACGCATCAATCTGGACGATCGCAGCGGAAAGACGATGCTCGATTTCATCGATCGCTCCCGCTTTACGATCTTGCCGAACACGGCCGGATGCTATACGGCGAAGGAAGCGGTTTTAACCGCACAGCTGGCGCGCGAATTACTTGAGACCGACTTGATCAAACTCGAGGTTATCGGCGACGCGCAGACGCTCTACCCCGATACGCGCGAAACGTTGATCGCCGCCGAAGAACTCGTCAAGGACGGGTTTACCGTGCTGCCCTACATCGCCGACGATCCGACCGCGTGCAAACATCTCGAAGAGGTTGGCTGTGCGGCCGTGATGCCGCTCGCGGCGCCGATCGGCAGCGGACTGGGCGTCTGCAATCCGTATTCGATTCGCATCATCAAAGAACGCGCGGGCGTACCCGTGATCGTGGATGCCGGTGTCGGTACGGCGAGCGATGCGGCCATCGCAATGGAGCTGGGCGTCGACGCGCTCTTGATGAATACCGGCATCGCCGCGTCGAACGATCCCGTGCAGATGGCCGACGCGATGCGCCACGGTGTGATTGCCGGCCGACTGGCGTTTCTCTCCGGACGCATGGAACGGCGGCTCTATGCAAACGCATCGAGCCCGATGCAAAACCTCATCGCCGGTCCCAAAGTGTGATGCAAGAGATATCGGTTGATGAGTTGGCGCGCTGGCGCTCCGAACAGAAAGCATTCGTGCTGCTCGACGTGCGCGAACCGCACGAACTGACGCTCGCGAGTCTCGACGGTGCGACGCACGTCCCGATGCGCGACCTACCCGCGCGCTTGAACGAACTCGATAAGGACGCGGAGATTGCCGTGCTCTGCCATCACGGCGGCCGCAGCGCGCAGGTCGCGCGATTTTTAACTCAGCACGGCTTCGCTAACGTCTACAACGTCGACGGCGGAATCAACGAATACGCAACCCGAATCGACCCATCCATCCCAACATACCGCTAGAACATCGACAAGCTCATGCTTCGAGAGGCTCAGCATGACAAAAAGTGGCGTGGACGAACCAGTGGACGGTGCCTGCGGGTAGTTGGGCGTGGGCCCAGCGGCCAACGATGGCGCTTGCGTCGATTTCTTCGATCGCTTCGAGCTCGAAGTGCTTTGCGAGCAGCGTGCGCAGCCGCTTTTCGTTGAAGTACGTGTGGGGGACGCCGCGCTCCTCACCCGCTTCGGGCGCGAAGGTATGGTCGCCTAGCCGCACGCCGGCGCCGTAGCGTGCGTCGTGAATCGATGCGAAGGTCGCATACAGCGGCGCCGCCTTCTCGAGCCGTTGCGCGATCTGGTCGAGCAGCGATGCGATGCTGTCGGGCGATCCGTGCAGGAGCGCGTGCGTACTGAGCGCTCCCACATAGCCTCGCGCGGCCCGCGCGATCTCTTCCGCGCCGATCGCCGTTACCACGAAGCCGGCCGCCCGGAGGGCGGCGGTGTTGCGGCCGCTGCCGGCGCCGATCTCGAGAACCGGCGCGTGCGGCCGCGCAGGCAGCCGATCGATGAGGGCGAGGGCGAGTGGGTGCGGACCTTGAGCCATTCGCAAATGCTTCCCCGCGGCAGGGAACGCCACCCCGTCCCGCGATTTTCGTACTCATGCTATCGCAAGGCGACCAACTGCCAAACGTAACCGTACTCGACGATACCGGCGCGTCCGTCGATACCGCCGGCCTGCTCGGCAAACCGCTCGTGCTGTGGTTTTATCCCAAAGACGACACACCCGGTTGAACGAACGAAGCGTCGCAGTTTCGCGACGCACTGTCCGCGTTCGAACGTAAGGGCGCGCGTATCGTGGGCGTGAGCCGCGATTCGGTCGCGTCGCATCAAACGTTTAAGGCGAAATACGATATCCCGTTCGCGCTGCTCGCCGATGTCGATTCGGTGCTCTACGACGCGATGGGTGAGGGCGTCGCACGCTCGACGTTCCTCATCGACGCGCGAGGAACGATCGTTCGGGTGTGGCCGAAAGTTCAAGTGGAGGGCCATGCCGACGAGGTGCTGGCCGCGCTCGCATAACCTCCGGCGGACTCTCGCTGCGGATCGTGGGGTCGAGTTCCTCGACCCCGCGACCGGGGCGCGCGAGCAGCTGTTACCTCGTCTCCGACGGAGCGGTGACGATCGCGCTCGACTTCGGTTCGGGAGCGTTTTCGTCGTTGCGCAAGGTGCTCGACTATGCGGCCCTCGATGCCGTGATCGTTTCGCACATGCATGCCGACCATTTTCTCGACCTCGTTCCGCTGCGCTACGCGCTGGCCTACGGGCCGACCCGTCGAGCGACCGGCCTGCGAGTCTATCTGCCGCCGGGCGGCGAGGGCGTACTGCGCGGTCTGGCCGCGACGATCGCGACGAGCGAACCGGTGGCGTTCTACGAGCCGGTCGTGGAACTGCATCCATACGATCCAAACGGAACGCTTTCGTTTGGCGGCCTAACGATCCGTTTCGCGCGCGCGCGCCACACGCTCGAAACCTACGCCATGCGCGTGGAAGGCGCGGGGCGGACGCTCGCGTATTCGGCCGACACGGCGCCGTGCAGCGCGATCGTCGAACTCGCGCGCGGCGCCGACCTCTTTCTCTGCGAAGCCACGCTTGGTTCGCAACCGGATGACGGCGAACGGCAATTGCATGCAACCGCCGAAGAAGCCGGATCGATGGCACGCGACGCGGGCGTGGAGCATCTGGTGTTGACCCACTACGGGAGCGAATGCGATCCCGCCGGGATGCGCGCCGCGGCGCGGGCGGTCTTTCGAGGCCGCGTAACGATCGCGGACGACGGGCTGGAGTTTTCGGTCTGATGAGCGACCGGCTCGTCGCGTTCGAGCGCGCTCTTTACGGCGAACCGGTCGCGTGGTTTTGCGAGATCGCGGATCGTGCCGGATTCATCTCGCAGATGAAAGGCCTGAGTCCGATCAACGGGCTGCTGCTCATCGTGACGCTCTACGGAACCCCCGGGCGTCGCTCGGGCGAAGACGCGCGGCAGATTTCGATCGCGCTCTATGACGCCGATGGCAGCTTCATGCTCGACGCGAATTTCGCTCTCGTGTCGTACGAACGGGCCCTACGATTCGTCGAGCAATTGATGACCGAAGAATTCGTGATCGAGGTCCATCAAGCCGATGCGAAGACGTCGATCATGCCCGCCGCCATCGATCTTTACGGCAAGCTTACCGAGAGCGCCGGGGATACGAAGAGCGATTAGTTGTCGTGCGAGCGGCTGCCGCGCGGGAGAGAGAATTGAATGAGCGAGCGGACGGGCGCGAGGCCGCGGCTCACCACGGCGCAGGCCGTGACGCGCAGCTGCAGTTCCTCGAGCCGAGCCTTGGCGGCGAGCAGTTCGCGGCCATTGCTGACCACGTCTTCGAGTAAGAGTACGCGCTGGCCGGGTTCGTACGCACCCTCGACGTACTCGCCGGGAAACGCGCCGTAGCCTTTGGGCATCTTACGCACGGCCAGCATCGGCAATCCGGTCATTTGCGAGACCGCCGTCGCGATGATCACGCCGCCGAGTTCGGTGCCGCCGATGATCTCGGGGTTCGTCTCGGCGATCACCGGAACGAACATGCGCGCGATGCGCCGCAGCACGTGCGGGTCGGAGAAGAGCCGGAATTTGTCGATGTAGTAGTCGCTACGGGCGCCGCCCGAGAGGACGTAATCCCCTTGGGTCAGCGTGCGTTCGACGACGATCTTGCGAAGCCAGTTCAGTTCGGGAATCCGGCCGAGCGGTTCGGGCGACCCTAGATACTCCATTGCCACGCATTCCAGGATTCGACGACCGGATTGGGATCGAAACCCTTGAAATCCGAGTTGATCGGGTGCATCTGCCGCTCGTAATAGTCGTAGATTTCGGGAACGTCTTTCGCGAGCAATTCCTGAATCTTGAAGTAGGCCTTGGTGCGCGTCGGACGATCGTAATTCTCGAGCGCCATCTTTTGCGCCGCTTCCATGGCGGGCGTACAGTAGCGTGAGTAGTTGTAGCCCTTCGGCGCGACCTGCGCGCAGACGAGCTGCGACGAATCGTCGGGATCGACGCCGGAGTACCAGCCCGCGAGACTGAGATCGAATTTTCCGCCCTGCAGGATGCCGCCCTCGCCGACCGGCGCGAAGAGCACGTCGGCTTGATAGGGCTTGACCTCGATCTCGATACCGGCTTGTTTCATCATGTTCTGGATTTCGAGCGCGGCCTTGCGGCGCGTCACGTTGCTTGAATTGCTCACTAGCACAAGCGTGAGACGCTGGCCGTTTTTCGTCATGATCCCGTCGCTGCCGGGAGTCCAGCCCGCCGCTTGGAGGAGCTGGCGCGCCTTTTGCACGTCGTGCGGATACGGCTTGATGTTCGGATCGTAGGCCCACATGAACGGCGGCTGGTCTTCGGTTGCGATGTGCTCTTGGCCGTAGGTGAGATTGTCGATGAGCTGCTGCTTGTCCATCGCATACGCGATGGCTTGCCGCACCCGCACGTCTTGAAGGTAGGGCCGCTGCACGTTGAGCTGCACGTCTTCGTAACCGTTGACGTCGACGAATTTGATGACCGTGCCCGGAATGTCTTTCACGGCCGGATAGTTGTTGATCGACGCTTCGAACATCCAATCGATCTCGTGCGTTTTCACGAGGTTAACGATGGTGTTTTCATCGGGAATGATGCGAACGTTGATCTCCTTGAGCCCGGGGACTCCCATGAAGAAGTTCGGATTCGCCGCAAGCGAGATGTGATCGCCGTGCACCCATCGCACGAATTTGAACGGCCCGTCGGTCACGTTGGGCGTGCTGTTGAACGGAATCTGGTTGATGTCGGGATATTTCGAGAGCACGTGAGCCGGTGCGACCGAGAGCGGCGAGTCGCTATCGGCGAAGAACGTGTTGACGAACGGAGAGAATTTGCGCTTGAGATGCACCACGACCGTGTAGGGATCGGGAACGTCGATCGAGCTGATGTCGTCGTATCCGTTGCGCGAGATGACGTTGTTGCTCGAATTCATCACCGCTTGCCACGACCACTTGACGTCGGCGCTCGATACGGCAACGCCGTCGGACCACTTCGCATTTTTGCGCAGGTGATAGGTGATCGTGAGCCCGTCTTTGCTAATGCCGCCGTTCGCCATCGACGGTACGTCGGAAGCCAGCATCGGCACCGGCTCGCCCTTGTCGTTGGAAGTGATCAGCGGCACGAACATCAGGCGCGCGATCATGCCGTCGGTCGTGTTGGACGCAAGCAGCGGGTTGAGGTTCTTGACGTCGGATTGGATGGCGACGCGTAACACTCCAGGCACGGTTCCGGCGTTCGGGCCGCCACCGGTCCCGTTGGTCTGTGTTTGCGTGCAGCCGGCCATGACGGCGCCGAGCGCGACGAGTGCGACGAGTCGTTTCAAGTAGCTGATTCCTCCGGCCCATCGGGGCGCAAGGTGCAGAAGAAGACCGCGCAGACTTCGGCCCGTCTTAGACGGCGGCCTTTGGTCCGGTCCATTTGCCGGGAACGGGATCGAAGCGTTCGTGCGTCCACGAGTAGGTACCGAGCCCCTGCGTTGCCGTCCGCAGCTCCGTGATATAGCGCGAGAGTTCGACTTGCGGCACGTCGGCTTCGACCACGTCGTGTCCCGGCTTGTCGCCTTCCGGGCTCATGCCAAGGATCTGCCCGCGCTTGCCGGTGAGTTGCGTGATGACGGCCGCAGCGTGCGAGGTCGGCACGGTGACGCGAACCCGTACGATCGGTTCGAGTACGACCGGACCGCACTTCGGCAACGCGTCGCGCACGCCCATGCTTGCGGCGGTCTTGAACGACTGTTCGCTCGAGTCGACGTCGTGGTAGGCGCCGTCGTAGAGCACGACGTGCACGTCGGTCACCGGGTAGCTTCCAACGCTGCCGTGGGCGAGCGCTTCGCGCACGCCTTTCTCGACGGCCGGAATAAACTGCCGCGGCACGACGCCGCCCACGATCTTGTCTTCGAAGGTTACGCCGTTGCCGCGGTCGCGCGGTTCGAAGCGCAGCCATACGTCGCCGAACTGCCCGTGACCGCCCGTTTGATGTTTGTAACGCGAATGAATCTCGGTCCCCGCCGTAATCGTTTCCTGATACGGAATCGTGGGCGGCGCGGTGAGCACCTCGACTTTATATTTGCGTCCCAGGCGCTCGACGGCGATCGACACGTGCTGCTCGCCGCAGCCGAGCAGTTCGAGTTCGCTCGTGATGGCGGCGCGCTCGAGGCGCAGCGACGGATCCTCGTCGACGATGCGGGCCAGCATCTGCGAAATCTTGGCTTCGTCCATGCGATCCTTCGGTTTGATCGCAACGGCAAAGACCGGTTCGGCAACGCTCACGCGCGGCAACAGCACCTTGAACCCGTCGCTCGTGAGGGTATCGCCGGTTGCGACCGTTTCGAGCCGCGCGATCGCGGCGATGCTGCCGGGACCGGCGGCCGGAATCGGTTCTTGCTTCTTGCCCTGCAGCCGATAGAGACCGCCCGAACGGACTTTTTCGCCGCTTTTGGTCATATCGGTGAGCGTTGCGTCGGCTTTGATCGTGCCGGATAGCACGCGTACGACGGAGAGTTTACCGGATTGCGGATGGATGATCGTCTTGATGACGGTCGCGATTGCGGGTCCGTCTGCGCGCGGTTCGATCGGGCGACCTTCCGCGTCGATCATCGGTGCGTCGGCCGGCGAGGGCAGCCACTTCGCAATCGCGCGCACGAGCGCCGCGACGCCGTAGCCGGGCAGTCCGGCGGCGATCACCACCGGAACGATCTGATCGTGCGAACACTCCACGCAGAGATCTTTTTCGACCTCTTCGATCGGGGGCTCGACGCCCTCGAGCAGCTCTTCCATCAAATGATCGTCGAAGTCGGCCATGGCCTCGAGCAACAGGCCGCGCGCGCTTTCGATCTCGGCTTGCATCTCCGCCGGCGTCGCAGACGCGTTTTCGCGATCGGCCTCGTAGAGAAAGCTCGCGCGTCCGGCGAGGTCGACGTATCCCCTGAACGTTTCGGCGGCGCCGATCGGCCACTGCTCGGCGACGACGTGCGGACCGTAAGCGGATCGCAACGCGGCCAGCGTTCCGGCAAAATCTGAACCGGGACGATCGAGTTTGTTGATGACGAAGAGATGCGGAATCCGGCGAGTCTCGATATACCCGACGAGCATTTGGGTGAGTGGGACGCGGTTGGGATCGGCCTCCACGACCACGATCACCGCATCGACGCCCGCGAGCGCGTGTTTGGTCTCTTCGAAGAAGTCGATGAACCCCGGGCAGTCGACGAGCGTGATGTCGATATCGTCGCACGCGGTGTGCGCGAATCCAACGGTGGTGGACTGCGCGTGTGCGATGTCTTCGGGCTCGTGATCGGTGGTGGTCGTGCCTTCGATCACGCTCCCGCGGCGCCCGATGGCGCCGCAGTGGGCGAGGATCGCCTCGACGAGTGTCGTCTTGCCCGCGTGATGCGAGCCGACGACGGCAACGTTGCGGACGCGTGAGATTTCCGACATTCTACGCTCCTTCGCGCGGGCTTATGCTAGCGTCGTTTCGTCGCTGCTTTCTTGGCCGGCGCTTTTTTGGTGGACACGTGTTTCGAAACCGGTTTGGACTTGGCGGCCTTCGCGGGCGATTTTTTTGCGGGGGCGGCTTTTTTTGCCGGCGCGGATTTTTTGGCCGCAACGTGTTTGGCGGCCGGCTTCTTGGGCGGCGCTTTCTTTACCGCAACCGCCTTTTTCGCGGGAGCGGATTTCTTGGGCGGCGCCTTTTTCGCGGGGCTGGCTTTTTTGAGCGGAGCCGCTTTTTTTACCGGTGCGGCTTTCTTCGCGGGCGTCTTTTTGGCGGGCGCAGCTTTTTTGGCTACCGCGGCCTTTTTGACGGGCACGGCTTTTTTCACGGCTTTCGGCGGCGCTTTTTTCGCCGGCGCGGCCTTCTTGACGGCCGCGGCTTTGACGGCGGCCGGCTTTTTGATCGGTGCCGCGGGCTTCACGGTCGGCTTGGCCTTGGCGGGTTCCTTGGCGGATTTCACCGCTTTTGCGGCCGGCGCGCTCGCTGCGAGTGCGGCGGGTTCCTTGACTTTGGATTTCTTGGCCGGTTTCAGTAACTTTGCAGCCGCGTCGCGAGCCGGTTTTTTCGCTTCGCGCGTTGCCGCGCTCGCGCGTTTGCGCGCGGTCGCCGATGCCGTCTTGGCGGCTTCGCGCTCTTCGGCTTCGTTGCGCTCGGGCAAGCCGAGTTCCGCGCGGCCGAATCCGCTGATGCTGCTGCCCGGTAACGGCGTCTCCGCAACGGGTTTGGCTTTTTCGATCAGTTCTTTGGTGGCGCGCAGGGCAACGCGCGCGAGCCGGCCGCCGACCGGAAAAACGATTTCGTTGATTCCGGCCTGGTCGAGCATGCGCAGGACCTCGTCGAACCCATTACCTTGATCTTTGGGGCTGTGCGCGTCCGAGCCGATCGCCACGCCGACATTTTTTTCTTTGGCTTTTCTCATCAGGCGAAGATACGCGGCGCGCATCTGGCCTTTGAGATCGTCGGGATTATCGCGATAGAGATAGCGAGTGTTGACCTCAACGGCCATGCCGCGCGCCGCGCACGCATCGAGCAGCCGGTCTTCGTGCGCTTCGATGTTCTTCGACCAATGGCCGAAGTTCGCGGGTACGTAGAAATGCCCGACGATGTGGCCGGGCAGCTTCTCGATATCGTCGATCAACTTTGCCATGTAGAGGTCCCACGTCTTCTCCGTGCCGACGACGTCGTAGAGTTCGCGAAACTCCGCGTTGTCGAACGGCCACGCGAAGTCGGCGCCCTTTTCCGGATGGTCGATCGTCAAAAAATGCACCGAGCGAATCATGCCGTCGGGGCGCATCGCATCGACGATGTTCTGCGCGTCGGGTCTGGCACGCGGATCGTTATCGAGTTCCGCGCCGATCGAGAAGCGCATGCCTTTGCGCAAGCCCTCGGAGACGGTCGCCGCATGGGCGACGTCCACGCCGGCGGTCTCGGCAGCGCCGTACAAATCGCCGGCTTCGGCGAGTTTGAGCGCGCGCCGGACCGTGTTCACGGCACCGGGGTCTTCGAACGTCAAATAGTTGATGTGGTCGGTCACCATTAGGAAGCGCGGCGAGCCGCGGCGGCATGCGTGGAAGAACCACAAAAAGAGCATGCGGGGCGAGTAAGCGATCGGGCGCTCCTCGGCATACGGCTTGTGTTCGCCCTTGGCGTGACCGTGAATATCGGGGATGGCGGCGATACGTGGGTCGCTCAGCGTTCTACTTCCTTTACACCGCGTGGGATCCACATCTTCGATCCGGCGGGGCGGCTGCCGCCGCTGCGTTCGGAGGTACGATGCTCGACCCAGGGTACGACAGTTTCGATCAATATCTCCATCGCGCGCTTCATCAGATCGAAAGACATTGATGGGCTGGAGTCCGGACCCGCGGCGATCGCCTGGGCCGGCAGGTACGGGAGGTGCACGAAGCCGGCTGCGATCGGCGGCGATGCCGCTTCTGCGAGGCCGAGGACTTCGTAGAGAACCTGATTGCAGATATACGTGCCCGCCGAATTGGAGACGTAGCCCGGCACGTCGTGCTCTTTCCAGGCGCCGACGATGGCATCGAACGGCAGGCCCGAGAGACGCGCGTCGGGGCCGCCCCGCTGAATCGGCTCGTTTTCGCGGGTCTCGCCGGCGTTGTCGGGGCGATCGAAATCGAGAACGTTCACGGCGACGCGCTCCAGGGCCACGGCGCTGCGGCCGCCGGCCTGGCCTAGTGCGATGACGATATCGGGCTGCTCCTCGAGCATCGCGCGTTCCAAGCGCTCGCGCACGTTACGGGTCGCAACCGGAAGAATGCACGTAACAATAAGGCGCCCCGCAATGGGGCGTCCTTCGAGACTGCGCGCGACGAGCTCGCTCGGGTTGACGTTTCCGCCTCCGAAGGGCTCGAAGCCGGTGATGAGGACGTGCTTGGCCACCTTCATTAAGGTTAGCGCCGTTTCGACGTTCCCCTGTAGAGCGAAAAAAATCGCCGGTCCGCGTGGGACCGGCGACGGTGTCTCGTTGAGAGATGCCACTCCGTTAGGAGTCGGCACCTCCGATCATCGTAACGTTCTGTTTAGAATGTAAACTCTCACTACTTACGATAACCACCTCCTTCGTCCGGCCGTTTGCCCTCGTTCGTCTCTCTCTGAGGGGTCCGCGGACTTCACATAAAAATCGACGTTCTTGCGGGTGAAGGAGAATCCTGCGCTCCGTTCGCATGGTGCGGCTATTCGCGATGAAATTCATTCGAAGACCGCTCTTTCGAGCGCGCGTCAACGCTGCGATCGAACGTGCTTGCAACTATCCGGTGGCGATGATTCTCGGGCCGGCGGGCTTTGGGAAGAGTGTCGCTCTGACCGATTTTCTGGAAAACGGCCGCGTTCGATTCGTGCGCCACAACGTGCGCCCCGACGAAAACTCCCTGCTGGCGTTCGTTCGCGGATTGAGCGAAACGATCGCACCGGTCGCGCCCTCGGCCGCGGCGTCGTTTGCAAACGCGCAGCAACTAGCGGTCGCCGTTGCCGACCCCGCGCGCGAACTCGCGGCTTGGTTTTACGAACACGTACGGTTTTTGAATCATACGATCGTCATCGACGACGCGCACAACGCGACCATCGATCCGAACGTAACGGCGTTCTTGAGGCAGGTGATAGAACAAACCGCCGGGCCGATTCGCTGGATCATCGCGTCGCGTTCCGATGCCGGGCTGCCCGTCGCATCCTGGGTCGGCTACGAGCGAATGGACATGCCCGTCACCGAGGCCGTTCTGTGCTTCACCCTCGGCGAGGCACTCGCGGCGGCCGACGGCGTCGATTCGAGCGACGATGCGGGCGAGATCGAGGAGCTGCTCGGGTTGACCGGCGGCTGGCCCGTCGCGTTTTCGATCGCCTTGCGCACCGCAACCCGCGTCTCCGACCTGCGCGCGGCTCGCGCCAGCACGCGCGAGATGATTTTCGCCTATCTCGCCGAGCAGGTATTCGCGCGGCTAAGCGATGCGGAACGTCGCTTTTTGCTCGCTACGTGCGTTTATACGGCGGTCGATACCGCGATCGTCGAGGCCCATGCCGAATCGCCCGTAACGTTCAACGACGTGCGCCGCAGGGTTGCCTTCGTGAGTCCGGTCTCCGAAACCGAATACCGTTATCACGATCTCTTTCGCGAATTTCTCGAATCGCAACTCGCGCCGCAGGCCCTTGCGGCCGTACTGTGCGAAGCCGCCGCAGTTCTGGAGCGCTTGGGGCGCGACGCGGACGCCCTCGCGCTGTTGTGCCGCGCGCGCGCGGCCGGGCCAATCGCCGGACTGATCGAACGGACGGGCTTCGTTCTGCTCGATCGAGGCAGCGTCGAGATCGTGGAGAGCGCGATCGGACTGCTTTCCGATGAAGACGAACGCGATAACGCGACGATCCTCGGCGTTCGCGCTGCGATCGAATGCAATCGCGGGCGTTTCGACGTGGCCGAACGGCTCTTCCCAACGGCGATCGATCGAGCGGCGGACGACCCGGCGCTTTGCGCTTCGCTAACCTATCGATACGCGATACAGCTGGTGCGAAACGATCGTGACGCGACGGCGTTGCTCGAACCGCTCGCGCATCAGCAGTCGCTCGGCGCCGCCTTGCGAGCGGCGATCCTGGCCACTCTCGCAACCGCGCACGCGCGGGTCGGGCGGTTCGATCCCGCGCGAACGGCGGCGGCGCAAGCTCTGGCGATTCTCGAGCCCGGCCTCGCCGGCGACGTACGCGCGCGTATCTACCAGCAGGTGGCGTACGTCTACGTGGGAGCGGGCGAATACGAACTCGCGCATCGTTACGCAAACCTGGCGATCGAGTTGGCACGCGCGCACTCGCTCTTCGAGGTGGCCGCGCGCGCGTCTTCGGTACTCTACACGTCGCTGCTCGACGTCGACCGCGATCCGATCGAACGCCTGCGCGTGCTCGAATCCATCGCCGAACTCGGAAGAAAGACGGCCAGCCGGCAAGTGCGGCTCTTCGCGCTGCTCGGAACGTACGATCTCGAAGCCGATCGGGGGAACGCCGCGGCGCTCGACGCGCTTGACGCGCAAGTCGACGAAGATCCGCATGCCTATCCGCTCGCGCGACTGCAAGCGCTGCTGCCGGCTCAGGCGCTGCGCCTGGCTTGGAAGGGCGAGTTTGCCGGCGCGTTCGCACTTCTCGATGGGACCGGCCAAGCACCCGATTCAGCTGAACGGAGGGCACTGCGCTACGCGGAAATTGCGGTATACGCGGTGGCCGCGCGGCGGTACGATGCCGGCGATGCGGCGATCGCGCGGGCGCTCGAACTCCTAGCCGCCGAGGGAGTCAAATCGAATCGCCGCAGCACGCGCGCGCGGCTTTTCTTGGCGCTCGCCGAACTCGCGCGCGGTCGTGCGAGTCTCGCCCATCGCCGGATCGTCGAGGTCGAGAGGGGTTCCTCGCACTTCGCGCGTCTGCACGTTTTCGCGCGCGCCCTGCGTTCGATGTACGCCCGGCAAATCGGCCAAGGCAGCGACGCCGCGGTTACGGCCGCGCTCGAACGGCTGCGCTCCGAACAGCTCGGTGGTATTGCGATGCTGCTCGAGCGGATCGAGCTTCCGGCCTCAAACGACGCCGGTCTCGCGCGTCTGACGCCGGCGGAGCGGACCGTCCTCGGGATGCTGACGCGCGGCGCGAGCAGCAAGGCGATTGCGGCCGATCTCGGCCGAAGCTCGAAGACGGTCGACGTTCACATTCGTTCGATTGCGCGCAAGCTCGAGTGCAGCGGGCGGCGCGAAGCGGTCGCTATAGCGGTCGCCGCCGGGTGGACCGACCCGAGTTAGGGTATAAGCGGCGGCAATGAGCGTTCGATGCGGTAGCAAAGTTCTAGCGGTGTTCCTCATTACGATTCTGGCCGGTTGCGGGGGCGCGGGGATGCGCGCCGTTCCGCCCGGTTCGCGCGCCGCGTCCAGCGCGGCGGCACCCGCCGATGCGCCGGCAACGTTGCCGGGCGACGCACAAGGCCTGCCCGGCGACGCGCCCGCGACCTTGCCGGGCGACGCCCCGGCCACGCTGCCGGGCGATGCCCCGGCCACACTCCCGGGAAATATCGTCTCGCTCTGTCCCGAGGCCCCCGCCGGCAGCGCGCGCTGTTTGGCGCTGCAAAATACAGGCATCGCCCCCGTCTCAGATCCGCACGCCACACCGCTCGAGATTCACGGACTGCAACCGGCCGACCTGACCGGCGCGTATGAGCTGCCGGGCGCCACGTCCGCGGCCGGCACCGGCCAGACCGTGGCGATCGTGGATGCCTACGACGATCCCGCGGCCGAAGCCGATTTAGCGATCTATCGCGCCGCCTTCGGCTTACCGGAATGTAGCACGGCTAACGGCTGTTTCCGGCGCGTCGACCAAGCCGGTTCTCTCGGTCCATATCCGGCGCCGAACCGGCAGTGGGCCACGGAGATCGCACTGGATCTCGACGTGCTCTCGGCGACCTGCCCGAACTGTCACATTTTGCTCGTGGAAGCGAACTCGGCATCGCTCGACGATCTCGGCGCGAGCGTCGATCGCGCCGTCGCGATGGGTGCGAACGTCGTGAGCAACAGCTACGACGCGTTCGAATGGTCGGGCGAAGCGGCGGAAGAGTCGCACTACCGGCACGCGGGCGTACCAATCACGGTCAGTTCGGGCGATCGCGGCGTCCCGATGTATCCGGCCGCATCGCGTTACGTAACGTCGGTTGGCGGCACGACCCTTACGCGCGCGGGCGGTTCGTGGACCGAAACGGCCTGGCAGAGCGGCGGGCACGGATGCAGCTACTATTTATGGCGACCCTATTGGCAGCCGCCGGGTCCGTGTCATAACGCGCGTTCGACGGTCGATGTCGCGGCGGTTGCCGACCCGCAGACCGGCGTTGCGGTTTACGATGATTTCACGAACTCCGGGCAAGCCGGCGGGTGGATCGTCGTCGGTGGTACGAGTGTCGGCGCGCCGTTGGTCGCGGCCGCATACGCACTGGCGGGTAACGGGCGCGCCATCAACAGCGCCTGGTATCTCTATGCGCATCGCAGCGCGTTCAACGACGTCGCTCCCGCCGGCTTCGACGCGTATACGGGTCTAGGCACCCCACATGGGCTCGGCGGTCTCTAAAGCGCTAGCCGCGGTTAGTTCGGTTTGTAGCCTTCCATCTTGAGGATACGGGCCTTCATCTCGATGCCGTAGCCGTAGTTGTGAAGTTCGCCGTTCGAATCGACGACGCGGTGGCACGGGAAGAGCAACGGCAACGGATTACGCGCCATCGCTTGACCGACGGCCCGTGCGGCGCGCGGACGGCCGATCTCGCGAGCGACCCACGAGTACGACCGTACCTCACCCGGCGGAATCGCGGCCGCCGCCTTGAGGGCGGCCTGCTCGAAGGGCGTGAGGTCGCTGATATCGACGCGCCCTTCGTCAACGTGCCAGGTGGTAAAGAACTCGTCGAGCATTCCGATTAGCCACGACGGCGCTTCACCAGTCTGAACGTTCCGGCGCAAGCGGCGCTCGACTTGCTCGCGGATAGCCTCGGCCGGCTCGCCGCGATCGATTCCGACGAACGTGATGCGCGCATCTTTAAATCCGACGTAGAGGCGCCCGATCGGCGTTGCGACGACGGCGAGCGTCACGGGTGTGGAACGGTACTTGTGTTTGATCTGCGCGATGTGTTCGACGACCTTGGCGGCCAGATCGCACGACGGCTCCGGCTGCGGAAGGCACGACAAGCAATAGGCGACGCCTTCGTACTGCTCGTACAACTCCTGGCACGGCGGGCACGCCTTCAGATGGCTGAGGACGGCTTCGCGAAGCGGGGGCATTCCCTCGCGAATGTCGTCCCACAGCGCTTCGACGTCACGACAGCGCATGGAGTGATGCTCCTTGAGGCACGATTTTTCCGATCTGCGGGCCGAGGATGCGGCGCAGGATGCGCACGGCGCGGTGGACGTGCGACTTGACCGTTCCGATCGGCTGATCGAGAATCTCGGCGATCTCCGGGTGGCTGCGCCCTTCGATGAATCGCAACGTCGCCGCCGCGCGCAAATGCATCGGGAGTTGCAGCAGGGCGCGCTCCACCAGCACCATGTCGGCATTCTGCTCGACGATGGTTTCGGGCTGGAGCGGACCGTCGTGCGATGCGCCGCGCAGCAGCGCGTCGGGATCGGCCAACGCGTCGAGCGCAACGTTGGTAGGCCGCTTGCTTCGCAGGCGATTTCGCGTAACGTTCAACGTGATCGTGTAGAGCCACGGCTGAAGACGCAGTTCGGAACGCTGTTCGAGCGACATCTTCCCGAGCGCGCGGTAGGCGCGCACGAAAGCGTCTTGGACGATCTCTTCAGCGTCCTCTCGGTTGCCGGTCATGCGCAGCGCGAATCCGTAGAGCCGACGCTGATAGTCGTCGACGATGGCGTCAAAGCGTTCGACGCTGGGAATGCCGGTAAGCGCTTTTGTCGCCGCCTTCTTCGCCGAAGCCGGTGGTGGCACGGTCAACTCCCTGTGGAGTGGTGCAAGCGCGCTCATACACGCGTCCAAACACCGTCTCATGGCGCAAAGGTTTCACATCGCCACGCGTGCCCCCCGCTTCGGGGGGCAGGTTCGGGGCCGCGACTTCGAGAAGCGCGGTCTATGACGCCACACGCAGCGATCATGCGAAAACCCTACCGCCGTTCGGACGCTACGCGCCGAGCGGTTTTTTGTTTTTTTCGCAATCCTTCGCCAGACTGATAAAAGGGGGAACATGGCAACAGACAACGTCATCGAACCGCACCAGATCGCCTTCGACGCGTACACGATGTGTAGTTTTCTCCCCAATCTCGATTCATCGCGAGCCGTCCCGCTCGTACTCATCGGATACCGCAAGAACGAAGACCCGTGGTTCGTCTGGCTCGTCCCCGAGCACGGCGTCGGCTCGCAGAGCCTGACAGACGATCCGTACTATGCAAAAGTCCTACGCGATCCGCGTACGTACTTTCAGAAAAAGCTTCGAAAATACGTCGAGGAAACCGGCTGCGTCAAGCGCGGCATCGAAATGCTGATCGACTATCACCAGAGCCATCTCGCATTTACACCGCTCGTGCAGATGCACGAGATGCCGTTCACGCATCCCTTAGCCGTGGAACTGGTAGGAGTCTGAAGAAGCGCCGATCGAGGGGCCCGGAAACCGGGCCCCTAAAACTGCGCCTGTGTGGTGGCCGGCTCCGCGCCGTCGGCTTTGATCAATCGTCGGTAGACGATGGTGACGGGCGTGGATGCTTTACCGCGATCCTTGAGCGTACCGCGGATGGTCAGCGTCTCCTCGAGCGCGAGCAGCAAAGCGCCGTGCAGCGCGTAGTAGGCGGTCCCTTGCATCCGCATTTTGCCGGCTATCGAGATGGTGGGGTGATCGGGCAGCGGCCCCACCATCGGTCCGGTCGCATCGAACCCGACGCCGACGGCGCTGCGCCCGGCAACCCGAGCGATCGAAGCGCGCAGGAGCAACCCCCGCAGCGATCCGCCCGTGATCGGCGACGGAAAGTCGAACGGTACGCTGCCGTGCAGGTGCACCAGGTCGCGCAGCGTTTGCGGATCGAGTTCGATCGCGAACGGCTGGTTGAGAACGGTCAAGTAGTCGGGATCGGCATCCGCGTGGTCGGTAAGCTCGCCGCCGGGCAGCATCACCTGCACGAACGACGCCTTGGCTTGCGCGCGAGTACCCTGATCGACTCGAACGTACTGCACGTTGGCGGCAAAGCGCGTCTGCTTGCCTTGGCGCGTGACCGTAAGCTGCTGCGTGCCGCTGTAGCTTATTTGCGTCTGCAAATCGGATTGGCCCATCCGATAGCTATCGTTCCCCGAAACGACGTAATGCTGGTCGGCGAGGGCGGGGGCATAGAGGGACAGCGCCGCTGCGATGCAGAGACCGAGGGTGGAAGCGCGGTAGCGCGTGATGGTGGTGCTCGCTTTCTAGGCCGGTTCCGAAGGTTCGACAGTAGCATTATCCCAGGTATAGTGGGTTGGCGAAACATCGAACGCGACAAATTTTTGCCGATATCCCCAACAATGAGTACTTCCTCACCTCAGACGGGTATGTCGGGCCTATGAGCGTTACCCGTCTTATTGCGCTAGCGATCGGTCTCGCGGTCGTTGCGACCGCAATGCCGGAGCGCGCCCGTGCGGCTCCGACCGCCGATACGGCGACGCAGCGCAGCGACGTGGTGACCCGCAAGCTGCAGCGCATCTATCAGACGGCCTACGACGAGGCGTACAGCCGGCACGCCATCATCCAGGAAGATGGGACGACGTTCGTCTCGACCGGCGATATCGGCCAGGAATGGTTGCGCGATTCGAGCGCGGTGATGATTCCGTACATCGGCGTCTCCCACACCGACCCGTACGTGCGCTCGATGCTGCGCGGCGCGATCGCCCGCCAGGTGCGCTACATCGAGGTCGATCCCTACGCCAACGCCTTTACCTTGAACTATCGGGTAGCCGAGCGGAAGTTCGAAATGGACTCGCTGCTTTATCCGATTTGGTTTGCCTATCTCTATTGGAGATCGACGGGAGACGGCTCGATCTTCACGCCCGATTTCCAGCGCGCGATGCACCGGGTCATTCAGACGCTGCGCACCGAGCAGCATCACGCCACGCGCTCGCATTACACGCATCCCGAGCTCGCCGATCGCGGGAAGGGAAGCCCCATCGCGTTCACCGGGCTCGTATGGACCGGCTTTCGCCCGTCGGACGACGCCGCGCGCTACCAGTACAACATTCCCGATAACATGTTCGGGGTCGCGGTGCTGCGGGATCTAACGGTCGTCGAGCATCGGGTCTATCACGACCGGTGGATGGCCGATAACGCGTACGGCATGTCCGTTCAGATCCAACGCGCGATCGAGCGCAACGGGCTCGTGAATCTGCCCGGGTTCGGGCGCATCTACGCGTACGAAGTCGACGGCCGCGGACACGCGAATCTGATGGACGATGCGAACGTCCCCTCGTTGCTCTCGATGCCGTATTTTGGTTACGTCGGCGTGCACGACGTTGCGTATCAAGCGACGCGCGCCTTCGTGCTTTCGCCGCGAAACCCATACTACTACGTTGGGAAGTACGCGGCGGGCGTCGGCAGTCCGCACACGCCCCACGGCTACATCTGGCCGCTCGCGCTCGTGATGCAGGCGATCACGGCCACCGACCCCAGCGAGATCGAACGCGTGCTGGGCTACGTTGCGGTCTCGGACGTCGGCGACCATCGACTGCACGAATCGTTCAATGCGGATTGGCCCGAGGCATACACGCGCTCCGATTTCGCTTGGCCCAACGCGCTGTTCGCGCAACTGATGCTCAAACGCGACGGCGGCCGTCTTCCGATGGCCGTTGCGAAATAACATCCAAATACACGAGCGTCGCGAAGGCCGTGATGGGTACCGCGATCAGCGTCGCGGCGACGTCGTTGATCCAGAGGTCGGCTCCGCGGACGTGCAGCGCGTGTAATCCGAGCGCGCCGAGTTGGAGCAGCGTTCCAACGGCGACCTGGACGAAGAGAAGCGCGAGGGCTCGGGAGAAGTTGTGCCACGCAAGCGTCGTGCTCTGATAGAAGCTCGACGGTACGAGCGTGAGGGTCGATGAAACGGGCGCGAGGCACGCAACGATATCGGCATAGACGATGGTCGCGGAGAGAACGAAAAGAAACGCTCCGAAGGCCAGCGTGAGGAGCAGTGCGGACCCGCTCGACGTCGCGATCGCGCTCATCGCGAACGCGTAGAGATACCATTGCACGAATTCGATGACGATCACCGCCCAGAGCCGCTCGACGATGCGGCCCGCTCGTTCGCGTGCCGTCGGCAGATCGCCGGTGCGATCGGCAAAAACGGCGATCGTTACGATCGTCGCCAGTACCGGTGAGACCAGGAGATTTGCCGCTAGAACGACGGGAGCGGCGAAATGGGCCGCCGCCGAGATCCCGAGTTCCAGCCCCGCGACGGCCAGTGCTGCGAGCAGAAATTGCCACCACCGTCGGGCGCACGCATGCAGCGCGAGTCGTGCAAGCGTTGGAAGTGTGGCGGGCGGCGGATTCTTAGCGTTCGGGGGTGGCCAGCTCAGAGCGGCGTCCCGAGGCGGCGGCGCGTGCCGGCAAGTAAAAGCGTACGCTGGCGATGCCGCCGCAAAGTACGACCTCGTCTGCATCGGCAAAGGTGCGGCCGTCGACGTCGACGGTAAAACGCCCGTCGGCCAAACCGGCGAGCGTGGCCCGAACGTTGCGTTGGAACTTATCGTAGGGCGCGCGGGCGCCGATCGCCTCACGAACGGCGAGCGCGACCAGCTCGCGGATTCGCAAAGGTGTAGCGAGTGCGAAGGCGGCGGAGCCGCTGCACGCGACGGAATGGAGATCGAGCGGCACTCTGATGCGGATCACTGCCGGAAGTTTTTGGCGAACTTCGAGGAGCCGCCTGCCGTCGGGGAGTAACGATTTCTGCAATGAGCGTTTTCGGGAACTTCCCCGCGGGCGAGGTCGTTGATGCGGCGGAGAGATTCATCGCTAAAATGGACGATCGCGAACTAACCGATGCCGTCGTGCGCAGCGAGCGCGCGATGACCCCCGCCGGCCGCACGGCGCTCGTCGAGTCGATCTTCGATGCGTTTCGCGAGCGAGGCGAATCGTCGGAAGACGCCGCCGAAGGTGCCGGCGTGCCGCTTTCGAGTATCGAAGCCGGCGAGAGCGAGTCGATCGCTGCGCTGCTGCGCTACGCGCAAGCGAGTCCGGGGTTACTCAAAGAAGCCACCGCTCGATTTGTGGAGCATCACGCCGATTACGTGGGGCAACTCGCGCCGGCGATCGTCGACGGGATCTCCATGAAACTGCACGCCCGGTGAACGAGCCGCCGCGCCGCCGGCGATCCTCCGGATACACGCCCGACGGCCGCAGCGGCGGCAGCTTTCCGGTATGGCCGCTCTTTATCGTGATCGTTGTTTTAGGCGTGTTCATCGGCGGCGTCTTGGCGCACTTCCTGCGTCGCGGCGATCTCGCGGCGCCGCAAAAGACCGTGCGCCCGACTCCCGTGCCCGTCGCCGTTGCGACGCCGCCCGCGCCGATACCGCACCCCGAACGCACCACCATCGCGGGCCATCCGGCAATACGGGTGCCTACGCCGCTGCCGACGGCGGTCCCGACCGGGTCTCCAACGCCGCGGCCCGTTGCATCACGTACGCCCGTTGCGACCGCTGCGCCGACCGCCGCACCCACGGCGACGCCAGTTCCCAAACCGCTGCGAACACCCGCTCCGGCCGCTACGACGGCGCCCAAACGTCACACGCAGCCCGTGGCGCGCAAACCGGTGAGCGAGCCGCCGCCGCCCGTTCCCGCCGACTCGCCGGCCGGCGTCGTGCGCGCGTACATCAACGCGCTCGCGAACGGCAACCGCGTCGGCGCGCAGCAATATCTTGCGAACGGGACGGTCGATCAGGATTCGTTTATCGATGCGAGCGCGCAGATAACGGGTCTGCGCAGTTCGTCCAACGCCGACGGCACCGCCAAGGTCGACGTCGATCTCGCGACCGCCAGCGGCAAATATTTCATCTCGTTTACGTTAAGCGACAACCGCATCACCGATCACACGGCGATCAAACCCTAGAGTTCGGCGCCGAGACCCGTGTTGGCTCGAACTTCGAGTTGCGCGTAGAGCGCTTCGGCTTCGGGATCGCGCGAGCAGAGCGTGCCGAGAATGGCGGCGGCGAACCCGAGCGGCACCGAGACGAGCCCCGGATTGGAGAGCGGAAAGATCGGAGTGCCGGCGATCAAATGCCGGACCGTCGCGCCGGCGGGATCGACGCCCATCACGGCGGGGCCGATCGCGATGAGAACGAGCGAGGAAACCAAACCGGCGACCATGCCGCAAATAGTGCCCGTCCGGTTGAATCGCTTCCATGCAAGCGTTAGAATGATCGCCGGAACGTTCGCACTCGCGGCGACCGCAAACGCGAGCCCAACCAGAAACGCAACGTTCAAGTTTTTCAGCCAGATCGCAAAGACGATCGAAAGAATCGCAACGACAGCCGCGGTGATGCGCGCGACGCGGAGCTGTTCGCTCTCGTTGCCTTCTCCGTTTCGCACGAGATTCCACCAAATATCGTGCGCGAACGCAGAGGAGGCCGCGATAGTCAAGCCGGCGACTACCGCGAGAATCGTCGCGAATGCGACCGCGGCGATGAAGGCCAGAAAGAGATCGCCGCCCAGACCCTGTGCGAGCAGGATCGCCGCCAGATTGTCGTTCTTGACCGGCACGATGTATCCGTCGCGTGCGAAGGCGGCGTTGAGCGCCGGCGCCTGCGCGGGGTGATGCGCGATATAGCGTATCGCCTCCCCGCTCGTGACGTGCGGACCGATCCGGGATTGACCGATCAACGTTGCCGCGCCAAAGCCCATAAACGTGGTCAGCAAATAAAAGACGCCGATCAGCACCATCGCCCAGGCGACCGACGTTCGTGCGGCCTTTGCCGATGGCACGGTGTAAAAGCGCATCAGAATGTGCGGAAGCCCGGCGGTTCCTAGGACGAGCGCGATCCCGAGCGAGATCAGATCGAGCGATCCCCAGCGCCCCGAGAAGAAGAGGCCGGGTTGCAGGAGGCTCGCGTGCAGGCCGACGCCGACCGCGCCGTGCGCGTTCGCGGCCGCGGCGAAAAATGCGGCCAGCGAAAAATGGTAGCGCGCGAGCACGAGACACGAGAGCAGCGCGCTCGCACCCAACAACAAACTTGCCTTGATCACTTGTACCCACGTCGTGGCGAGCATCCCGCCGACCGTAACATACAGCAGCATCAGCGCGCCGACCACCACGATCGCCGTGTTGAAGCTGAAATCCGGAATCAAAACGTTGACGAGCGACCCGGCGCCGACCATCTGTGCGATCATGTAGAAAAGCGTGATGATCAGCGTCGAAATCGCCGCCAACGCGCGCACGCCGCGGCCGCGATTGCGAAACGAGATGACGTCGGCGATCGTGTATTTCCCGGTATTGCGCAGCGGCTCGGCAACCAGCAGCAGCACGGTCAGATAAGCGACGAGCCAGCCGACCGAATACATGAATCCGTCGAAGCCGAAGAATGCGATCAGACCGGTGATGCCCAGAAACGAGGCCGCCGACATGTAGTCGCCGGCGATCGCAAAACCATTCTGCAGGCCGCTCACGCGACGGTGAGCGCTGTAAAAGCCCCGGCTGGTCTTACTGCGCCCCGATGCAACGTAGGTGATCACGAGCGTGATCGCCACGAAGACGACGAACATTACGACGGTGGGCGTCATCGAAACTCGCTACGCACGCGGCGAACGATTTGCGCTTCGAGAAAATCGAAACGCCGGGCGCGCTGCAAATAGATCGCGAGCAGAATCCACGCCATCGCGAACTGCGAGAGCGCGAAAAGATACGCGACGTTGAGGTGCCAGAAGACCGGGCGCGACATCAGGGCCGGCGCGAGGCCGACGAGGACGGGCAGCGCGAGATAATAGAGCAGGAAAAACAGCGTTGCGGGAACGACGAAGCGGCGTTTCATCGCCACGAGAGTGCGAAAATCGGCATCGGCCTCGATGCTCTGCCAGTCTTCGGGTGTCAGGTGGTGGTGCTCCATCTTACCTCTTGCCGCGCACGATCGCGCGTAGGGCGTCGCCGACCAGCAAGTCGACTGCAAACCCCGCGCAGAACGTGCCGATTGCGTAGACCGAGAAGAGGTCGCTCGTGCCGAAGGGCAGCGTTTCGACCAAAACGACCAATGCGACGAACGCCGCGATGAGTCCCACCGCGAAGCGAAGGATGCCGGTACGCAGATGCGCGGCCGCTTGCTGCGAACGAGCCAGTTCGCGCGCGAAACGCAACGGCGAATTGCGCCCGATATCCCAGACCGCGAGGGCCGCGACCCAGCACAGCATGACGGCGATCAGCCGCACGAAGAGCTCGAGGAGCGCTTCGCTCATCGTTGGAGGACTAGTCTTCGTCCGGCCAGGTTGCGAGTTCGCCGACTGCGGCGCTCTTGAGCACTTTTAGCCCGAGCATCGCGCATTTCATGCGCGTCGGACTGATGCCGATGCCGACGTTTTCGAGCACGGTTTCTTTGGAGAGCGTCGCGACGGCTTCGAGTTTCATCCCCTTCACCGAATCGGTCAGCATCGACGCCGACGCCTGACTGATCGCGCAGCCTTTGCCCGAGAAACGAACGTCGGCTACCGTTCCGTCGGTCCCGACCAGAAGCTCCATGCGGATCTGATCGCCGCAGAGCGGATTGGTATCCTCCGCAACCGCATCGGGTTTTTCAAGATGTCCAAAATTATGCGGCGCCCGATAGTGATCCAAAATATAGTCGCGGTAAAAGTCGTCCAATTAGAAGGCGCTCCGTCCCGGGCGTAGGGCGTTCATGCGAGTTTGAAGACTTGGGCGGCTTTTTGTAGGGCTTCGATGAGGGCGTCTACGTCGGCTTTGGTGTTGTAGATGTAGAACGACGCGCGGGCGGTGGCGGGCCAGCCCATCTTTTCCATTAGCGGCATCGTGCAATGGTGGCCGGCGCGAATGCAGACGCCCTCGATATCCAGGATCGATGCGAGATCGTGCGGGTGAATATCGGCGAAGTTGAACGAGATCACGTCGGCGACGAGCTCGGGATCCTGCGGTCCGTAGATGACCAGGCCGCGAGGTTCGAGTTCGCGCAGGCGTTCGAACGCATAGTGCATCAACGAGCGCTCGTGTTCGCGCACCCACTCCATACCGATCGACGCCAGATAATCGACGGCGACGCCGAACGCGATCGCGTCGGCGATGTTGCTCGTTCCGGCTTCGAATTTCCATGGCAAGTCGTTGAAGGTCGAATGCTCGTAGCCGACTTTGCGAATCATGTCGCCGCCGGTCAAAAACGGCGGCATCGACTCGAGTAGCGCGCGCTTGCCGTAGAGGGCGCCGATGCCGGTCGGCCCGCACATCTTGTGCGCGCTAAACGCGTAGAAGTCCACATCGAGCGCTTTAACGTCCACGGGCATATTCGGCGCGGCTTGCGCTCCGTCGACCAAAACCACCGCACCCGCGGCGTGGGCGCGGGGAACGATGCTATCGAGCGGCGCGATGGTGCCCAGGGTATTGCTCACGTGCGAGAGCGCGACGAGCTTCGCGCCCGCGAGCAGGTCGTCGAGATCGTCCAGAACGTGCAGTCCGCGATCGTCGACCGGGATGAAACGCAGCTGGGCGCCCGTCTTCTCGGCGAGCAGTTGCCACGGCACGAGGTTCGAGTGATGCTCGAGCTGCGTCGTCACGATCGCATCGCCGGCCTTGAGATTCGTCAATCCCCACGCGTACGCCACGAGGTTGATGGCCTCGGTCGTATTGCGCGTCCAGATCAGCTCTTCGCTCTGCGCGTTCACGAACGCGGCGACTTTGGCGCGCGCGCCCTCGAACGCATCGGTCGCCCGCGCCGCAATTTCGTAGACGCCGCGATGGATGTTGGCGTTATATTTCGAGTAGTACTCAACGAGCGAGTCGATCACGCTCTGCGGTTTCTGTGAGGTAGCCGCCGAGTCGAGAAAAACCAGCCGCTTCCCGCGCGAAGTCCGCTCGCGCAAAATTGGAAAATCTTCCACGATCCGCGCAAGCTTCGCCGCGTCACCGCGAGTTTGACCTTTGTCACCGCCAGCTTGACCCTTGTCATCCTGAGCTTGTCGAAGGACGCTACTCATCGAACCAGCCTTATCCGATCTTCGCCTCGAGCAAGCCGCGCAATTCCTCGCGCAGCGCTTCGGTTGGAAAACGATCGATCGCGGGTTGGAAGAATCCAAGCGCGATCATTTTCTCCGCGGCCTGACGTTCGATGCCGCGGCTGGTCATGTAAAACAACTGCTCCTCGTCGAGCGCGCCGACGGTCGCTCCGTGGTACGCCTTGACATCGTTGGCGGCGATTTCGAGCGCCGGAATCGAGTCGATATGCGACGACTTTGAGAGCAGCAGCGCATCGTCGCGCAGGAACGCCGCGCTGCCTTGAGCGTGCGCGAGAATTCGAATGTTTCCGAGGTAGCGCGCCTGCCCCTGACCGATCGCGGCCGATTTCACGAGCGTCTCCGAGCGGGCGTTACCGACGTTGTGCTCGACGGTTGAGATCATATCGACGTGTTGATTTCCGCGCGGAAAAAACAGACCGGTGATCTGCGCGTCGACGCCCGGTGAATCGATCGCGACGTCGATGGAACTGACCGAAAGCGCCGCGCCGAGTTCGGCCGCGGCCCACTGTACTTGCGCGTCCTTGCCCGGACGCGCCGCCCGCGTGAAATAGACGCGAGCGTCTTCGGGGAGCGTTTGAGCCGAGGCATAGACGACCTGCGCGCTCTCCGCCGTGACCACTTCGGCGATGCCGCAGACGAACGCACCGGCAATCGTCGCCTCGACGCGCTCGACGATCGTTACGCGGGCGCCGCGGTCGGCCAGCACGAGGGTGTAAGGGAAAAGCGCACTTTGGGCGGCCGTGTAGCGAATCACGATCGGCTCGTCGACCGCGACGTCGGCGGGAACGTAGACGAACGCACCGGTGTTGGTGAGCGCCGTTGCGAGCGCTGCAAACTTACGATTGCGGGCGTCGGCCGTTTGACCGAAGGCGCGATCGAAGAGCTCGCGGTGGCGCTGCGCGGCTTCGCGCAGACTGCAGACGATCACGCCGCGCCCCGGCAACGCGTCGATTGCGGGATCGGCTGCGGGCGCGCTGCCCAACGCAAGCGCGTCGAGATCGATCGTCTCCAGATCGATCTTCCAATACCGTCCGGGCTTTTCGCGACCGGCGGGAAGGTGCGAGAAGCGCTCGAGCGCCTCGGTGCGGAGCTCTTGCGAGAGCACCGCGTCGCCGGCGGGAGCGACGAGCGTGCTAGGCAAGTGTCTCGATCTCCTCGCGGATCTTATCGTACCCTTCGCGCTCGATGCGATTGGCTAAATCCGCGCCGCCGGTCTTGACGATGCGGCCGTCCATCATCACGTGCACGACGTCGGCGACGATGTATTGCAGAATGCGCGGATAGTGGGTGATGATCAGGAAGCCGGTATCCTTGCCCTCGGCGCTCTCGCGCATCGCGTTGACCGATTTGCCGACCGCGCGCAGTGCGTCGACGTCCAGACCCGAATCGGTCTCATCCAGCACGGCGTATTTTGGCCCGAGCACGGCCATCTGGAGCATTTCGAGACGCTTCTTTTCGCCGCCCGAGAAGCCGTCGTTGAGATAGCGGCCCAAAAAACCGGGATCCATATCGAGGATATCGAGCTTCTCCATGAGCATCGCGCGGAATTTTGCCGGCGTAAGGTCGCCCGGTTTCACGGCTTGGCGCGCCGCGTAAAGAAAGTTCGCGACCTTCACGCCCGGAATCGCGGCCGGATATTGAAACGAGAGGAAGAGTCCGGCCTTGGCTCGCTTGTCCGAAGCCATCTCGAGCACGTTCTGGCCGTCGAGCGTCACGCTGCCCGAGGTGACCCGATAGTTTGGGTGGCCGGTCAGCGAGAAGGCGAGCGTCGATTTTCCAGACCCGTTGGGCCCCATCAGCGCGTGCACTTTACCCGGCTCGACCGTCAGGTCGATGCCCTTAAGAATGCTGTTATCTGCCACGCTGGCGCGCAGATCGTGGATGACGAGGCCGGACTCCGACACGCTGATGACTCTCCTTCGAGAAGATTGCTCCGGGGGTGCACCCGTTATGGTAGCGGAAGGCAGCAGAGAAAGTCAAGGAAAACCTGGACTATCTAAGGATTTCGTGTTAGGATCCCCCTAGAATATGCAACCCGATCGCTTCTTCCAAACTACGCGAGGCAAGATCGTCGCCGAGCTGCGTCAGCGCCGCTCCGCATCGGCGGTCGATTTGGCGCACGTGTTCGGGCTCTCGCCCAACGCGATCCGCCAACAGCTCATCGTGCTCGAGCGCGACGGGCTGGTTCTCGAGCGGTCGGTGCGTCGGGGGCCGACCAAGCCGACCTACGAGTTCTCGCTCACATCCGAGGCCGGCAAACTTTTTCCGCAGCAGTACGACAAGATGCTCGGCGCGGTCTTGCATCAGGTCAAAGAGCAATTCGGCGCATCGGCGGTTGCCGCGGTTTTCGACGGCATCGCCAAGCGAACGGTCGATCGTGCGAAGGAGCGGGTTACCGCCGTCGACGCCGAGGGCAAAGTCGCCCAGCTCACCGGGATGCTTCGCGACGCCGGCGTCGTCGCCGAGTACAGTTTGATCGACGGCGGCTTCGAACTGCACGAACACAACTGCCCGTACTCCGAGGTCGTCAAAGATCATCCGGAGGTCTGCTCCGTCATTCACCACGTCCTAGACGCGACGATCGGCGGCGAGCACGTTCAAAAAGAATCACTCGCAACCGGCGGCAGCGAATGCCGGTTTGAGTTGAAGGTCCCCACACCGTAACGACTGCTTGAAGCGGAGCGCCTTGTAGAATGAATTTTCCAAAATTTCAGCGACTCGTCGAAGAGCGTGCCGGTTTCCGGACGATGGAGAACGCGACCGCGAGCGGCGAATACTTCAGCGATTCGTGCGGCGACCTCTACAATTTCTTTCTGAAGGTCGGCCCGGGAGCGGTGATCGAGGACATCTCGTATTTTACGACGGGATGCGGCTTCGGTACGGCAACGTGCAGCCTGGTCGTCGATCTCGCCAAAGGTAAGACGATCGATCAAGCGCTCGCGATCACCGAGGCGGATATCGATACGCAGCTCGATGGCTATCCGGAAAAGAAGAAAGACTATCCGCAGCGCGCGCTCGAAGCGCTAAAAATCGCGATCGACGACTACAAGAGCAAAGTCGCATCGGGCGCCGTACCCGATTTCGGCGCGATGCCCGCGCCCGCGCGCGCACCGGAAACCCCCATTCCCGCCCCCGCCGAACAGCCGGCCGCCCAGACCGACGACGGCAAAGTCCTCATCAAACTCCACTAGCCCGCAACACGCGTCACCCTCCGCCGAACCCCGCATCGAACAAGCACATGCTTCGACAAACTCAGCATGACAACAAGCCATGTCATCCTGAGCCTGTCGAAGGACGGAGCCTGTCGAAGGACGACGCGCCGCGCCGACTCATGCTGCTTCGAACAAGCTCATGCTTCGACGGGCTCATGCTTCGACAAGCTCAGCATGACAAAAAAAGTCACCCCCTTGTCATCCTGACCCTGTCGAAGGACGACCGCGCCGCACCGAATCATGCTGCTTCGAACAAGCTCATGCTTCGAAGGACGACGCTTATCGAAGGGTGGATGATTTATTGCAGGTATGGGTTGGAATTGCGCTCGGTGCCGATTGTGGTGAAGGGGCCGTGTCCGGGGATGACGGAGGTTGCGTCGGGAAAATCCAGCAGCTTGCGATGAATCGATGCGACGATATCTTCCATCGACGTGCCGCCCAAATCCCAGCGCCCAATCGAACCGGCGAAGAGCGTGTCGCCGGAAAGGATCGTTGTTTCGGCGCTTCCCTCGAAGGCGAAGCAAACGCTTCCCGGCGTGTGTCCCGGGGTGTGCAGGACGCTCATTCGAACCTCGCCTACGCTCAGAACGTCGCCGTCGCGCAGGTCGGCGTCGAGCGCGACCACGCGCGGCATCTCGCGCAGCCCCGCCCAGCGCGCCTGCATCGCCGGTGAGCGATAGAGCGCTAGATCCGCCGGATGCAGCAATCCCAAGCCGTGCGTGAGTTCGCGCAGCCGGCCGAGGTCGCCGATGTGGTCGAAGTGCGCGTGGGTGTGCGCGAGATAGCGCGCTCGGAATCCGCCCGCCGCTAGCCGACGCACCACTTCGTCGACTCCGTCGCCGCCGTCGACGACGATCGCTTCTTTCGTTACGTCGTCGGCGACGATCGTGCAGTTGCAGCCGAGCATACCGGCGGCAAAGGTCTCTACGTGCGTCATTCGACGCGCATGCCGAAGTCGTGGAAGGTGCCGTTGAAGTACCCCAGCGGCGTACCGGGTCGCGACGCGCTCGAGAGCACGCGTCCGATAAAAATGCTGTGGGAGCCGGCGTGATGCTCCTCTTCGACGGCGCAATCCAGATGCGCGATCGTGCCGCTAAGCACGGCGGCGCCCGTCGCGTCGACGTCGTACGGCACGTCCTCGAATTGCCGCTCGCGCAGCTTGCCGGAGAATCGCTCCGCGAGCTCTCGCTGCGCGCCGTCCAGGATGTTGACGCAGAAAATCTTCGAGGTCGAGATGTAGAGGTAGCTGCGTGCTTCCCGATTGATGCAGATGAGCACGAGAGGCGGCTGAGTCGAGACGCTCGCGAAGGAGTTTACGGTGAGTCCGCGCGGCTCGCCGTCGCGTAGACTCGTCACCACGCAGACGCCCGTCGGATAGCGGCGCATGACGGATTTGAATGCGTCGGCATCGGCGCCGGATCGCTGATTCACCGCGTGCGCGCGCCGATACCGGTGCCGTCGGCGAGCGGAATGATCGTGGCGTCGAGCTCGGGGTGATTGAGAAAGGTCTTATTGAATCGCCGGATCGCCGCGAGATCGTCGTCATCCTCCCGAGCCGGTTTTTCGAGAACGCGCCCGCCGAGCATCAGGTTGTGCACCACGACCAGTCCCGAGAGTTTGAGCATCGGCACCACGTGCTCGAGATATTCTTCGTACTCGGTCTTCTGCGCGTTGATGAAGACGATGTCGAGGTTGCGTTGCGGAAAGGTCGGCAGAATTTCTTGGGCAGGCTGGTTGATCAGTTCGACTTGCTCGGTAACGCCGGCTCGCTCGAAATACGAACGCGCCACGTCGGTACGCTCGATGTTGGGATCGAAGGTCCAGATCTTTCCGGCCGGCGGGAGCGCGAACGCCATCCACAGCGTCGCATATCCGTACGCGGTGCCGATCTCGAGTATGCGGTTGGCCTGCATGCTGTGAACGAGGACCGAGAGCAGCCGCCCGAGGGATCGCGAGACGGCGGGTATCTCTTCCTTGCGGCCATACTGTTCGAGTTCGAGCAGCAGCGGATCCGGCTCGGCGTGCGTCGCCTCGAGATAGGTGTAAACGTCGGCGTACATGCTCGTGCCTCTTGGGGCTACAAACCGACGATTCCTTGATGCGAGAATCCGAACGCCATGAAGAAGATCATCGGAATCGAGAGCATCGTATTGACCCGCGTCCACAGGAACGCCGTACGTTCGTCCTGCGAACGCATCGGCACGAGCGCGACCAGCAGCATGATCGTGCCGAGCCACGCACCGATGCCGATCGGCGCGTAGAGACCGCGCAGCAAGAACGCGTCGGTAAAGCCGTTACGCCCGGGCACCGTGAGGGTTACGAGCATCGCGCATCCCAGCAGCCACGCGATAATCGCGCTGCAGCGTAGATAAAAACCGACGCGAGGCAAAACCAACTCGTCGATCAGCGCCGATCGGCCGATCCCCATGGCGGCCGCCCGCGCGCGCGGATGCACGAAATCCAGGTAGTAGTGCAAGCCGATCCATACGATTCCGGCGAGGTCGTGGAACCAGCGCAGAAGCGCCGCTACCCAGTCCACGCTACCCGCTCACGACGGAATACGGAACCAGGCGCCAGGCGAGGGCGTAAAGTGCGACGGTCAAAAGCACTCCGCAGACAAACGTTCCCCAGGGCGAGTCGAGTGGATTACGCAACCGGCGTCCCTCCTTGGTAAAGGCTCGCCTCTAGACTTAAACCCGGCAGGCGCCGCTTCCCACGTGGGGCGAACCCTCGACCTCGACTATGCCGATGCGCCTGCGGTTGTTCCCGCTCAACGCCGTCCTCTTTCCGGGCGCGGTGCTCAATTTACACGTCTTCGAGCCGCGTTACAAACAGATGATTCACGAGTGCATGGGTGAAGGCGTCGGTTTCGGCGTGGTGCTGATTCGCGAGGGCCGCGAGGCGGGCGATCCGAGCGTCGAGCCGCATCAGGTCGGCTCGGTTGCGGAGATTCTCGAAATCACGCAATTGCCGTTCGATCGTTTCTACATCTCCACGATTGGCCGCGAACGCTTTCGCATTACCGAGATCGTGAGCCGCGAGCCGTATCTCACCGTCGAAGTCGAGGCGATCGTCGAGGAGGCCGCCGGCGCCGAAGGCTTGGAACCGCTCACCACGCAAGTGCGCGCCGCGTTCTTAGAATACATCGAACTGATCATCGAGTTCAGCGGTCAAGAAGCCAACGTCGATCTTCCCGACGACCCGCAAAGCACGTCGTTCATCGTCGGCGACGCACTCCAGGTGGCCGATACGATGAAGCAGCGCTTGCTCGAACTCGACGATACAAAACAGCGTCTCACGGTCGAATTGGCGTTCCTGCGCCGCCTTTTGCCGCAACTGCGCAAACTTTTAGAACGCCGCGACATCGAACTCGAAGCCCGTCGCGAACGCGGCGACGAGGGCG
>DATBTN010000040.1 GCA_036559195.1 Candidatus Baltobacteraceae bacterium | reverse complement strand
AGCTCCGTCATGTACTCGCTGGTCGCGGCGGGATCGGCGCCTTTGCCGAATGCGACCACGGTATCCACGTTTTTCGCTTGCGTCATGTACGGCACGCTGTAGGTTTTGGCGCCGGCCATGAGTTGATCGGGCGTCAGGTTCGCGAGCGGCGCCGCTATTTGCGCGGCGTTCGCGGATCGCTGGGCGGCGGTCATCGCGTCCATACCGTAAAACACCGGCAAGCCGTCGACGGCGATCGCGCCGCGCAGCAGATCGCTGTGTTCTTCCGCGATGCGCAGCACGGTGAAACCGCCGAGGCTGTGCCCGATCGCCACCGGTTTGTTTAGATGCTCTTGCGCGATTAGCGAAACGACATCGGATACGGCTTTTTCGATCATCGGCGATTGCGTGGGTTTCGTTCCGCCGAAGCCCGCAAGCGTCAGCGCGTAGATCGTATGCGTCGGTGCAAATCGCGCGATCGTCCCGCTCCAAACGGCCGCGCTGTCGGTAAGTCCGGGAATAAGGATGAGTGCTGGTTCGCCGGTGCCATATTTATCGACGTGCGTCGCGCCGATGTCGAAACTCGAGGCCGGCTTCGGCATCGTTACCGCACCGGCCAATCCATACGCTAACGCCCCAAAAACGAGCGCGAAAATAAAGCTCAGTCGTTTCATCTTTTCCCCCGGTGCTAAATGGCGTCGATTGTTCGATGCGCCTATCATTCCCCCGGGCTCCAGAGCAAGCCTAGCGCACTCGCGGCCGAGGCGAGGGCAGCATCGCGCGTTAATAGGGGCGCGCCTCTGCGAAATGCCAGTTCGAGATACGTCGCGTCGTACGCCGAGAGCTCAAAGCGCCGCGCCAGGGCAACCTCTGTTACGAAATCGAGCGGTGGCGGCCGGGGGTCGAATTCAATTGGCAGGCAAGCAAGATCGTCAAGCATGGCGGCACTCTGGTCCGGCGCCAGGCGATTTTTTCGCTCGGCGGTAACCAGCGCGTTCTGCAACTCGGCGCGCCATAGTACGGGCACGAGGGCACCTCGGGTGCTGACCGCGTGCAGCATCGCCAGGGCCGCCTCGTCACGCTCGTCGGCCAGGAGCCACGATAGCGTGGCCGAGGCGTCCAACACGCACTGCACTATTGCCGTCGTCCCTCGTCTATGAGTTTGCGAGCGGGGATGCCGACGCAAATCTTGCGCGCGAGAATGCTCTTAACCGCATCCGCCGGCGATCGCTTTATCAGAGTGGCCGCAGCAACGGGACCGATCTGCGCCACGGGACGCCCTTTTTTGGTGACCACGATGGTCTCGCCCCGTTCGGCGGCCTGAATGAGTGCCGAAAAGTGGGTTTTGCCCTCAAAAGCACCTACTGTTTTCATGCAACTAGTTTATCGAGCTAGTTGTATGAAGTCAAGTTTAACCGGCGATCGTCAGGACCGCGGGTTCGGCGACGAGGTGTTCGGCGAGGGCGGCGGCTTGGCGGCGAATCTCCGGGATCGCCGTGCTTTCGTAGCGCTCGCCGCGCAGCGGAGGGCCGATCGCGAAGAGCGATTGTGAGGGGCGGCCGTCGCGGCCGATGGCGGCGTACTCCGCCGTCGCGCGGATGCCCATGCTAAGTGCGTCGGGCGCGATGAGGCCGCGCCGCACGAGATTGCGTACCAGCGGATCGTCGATGCGCGCGTAATCGCTCTGCGGCCCGGTGCAGTTGATGACGTGCGCGACATCGAGATCGGTGGTCACGCGTCCGCGATGCAGCGTGAGGCGACCGCTGCGCGCGAGATCGGCCCAGACGCGCGCGGTTGCGGCGGGTACGCGATAGCGATGAATCGACCAGTACGCTTCGAGATGACGCAGAAATTGCCGGCGCTCGCGAAGCGACCACCCGGACCAAATTGCCGGCGTCGTCGCCCGAATCGACTCGACGATCGGACGCCAATCGCGACCGTGCGCCGCTTCCCGCCGCGCCGCGCGGCGCATCGTGCGCAAAAGCCGATACGGACTCGTCACATCGAGGCCGAACCGCGCCGCATCGGGCGCCTCTGCAAACGGATCTTCCACGAGCGGGACCAATCCGCGGCGCGATAGCACGTGCAGGCCCCCGGTGAATCCGCGCTCTTGCAACGTTACCGCAACGTCCATCGCGGTGAGACCGCTGCCGACGCACAGCACGTCGCCGCGAATCTCGCTCGCATCGAACCGCCAGGGATTCGCAACGTACCCGGGGTGGGAACGCAAGGATGCTGGAAGCGCTTCGTCCGTCGGCGCGAAATTTCCGAGCGCCAACACCACGGTTGCCGCGTATTGCATGCGTCCGTCGCAATCGACGAGTTCGTAGCCGCCGCCGCGTGGTACGAGGTCCACGATCTGCGCGCGCTCGCGCGAGAGCGTCGGGCATCGCGCCAACGCATCGTCGAGCAAGTCGCGAACGTACTCGCCGAAGCGGGAGCGCGGAATCAACGTGTGACCCGGTTCGTCTGTAAGCCAGCGCACGAGATGCTGCTCGTCGTCCTCGAACGCGCTCATCGTGCGGGCCGTGCCGTTCATCAAATGGCTGCGCGATGGCGCGGCATAGGCGGTTCCGGGGCCAAAGGCTTCGCGATCGAGCAGCAGC
>DATBTN010000039.1 GCA_036559195.1 Candidatus Baltobacteraceae bacterium | reverse complement strand
CCGGGCGGCCAAGGCACGTACAACTCGGTCGTTCCGAAGTTCAGCTCGGCCGCCTTACAAGATGAGTTCAAGCCGACCGACAAACTCGACTTGAACTTCGGTCTGCGCTTCGAGAACTACACGTACCAACTCGCCAACACCAACACGCCCGAGTTTAACTTCTGGTTCAACGAAGGCGCGCAAGTTAATTGCTACGACCCGGCGACGGGCCAGCCGCAATTAACCCCGCTCGCACCGGGTCAGCCGGTGCCGCCAAACCCGGTCCAAACCAATCCGGGCCAGTCGTGCCCGGTAGCGGCCTCAGGGCAGCTAGGGGTTCACCCAACGGGCGGTAAGGGGCCCGATGCCGGCGCGCTCTCGTATTCCGCAGCGAGCCCGACGTCGTTCTCTCACACGTTGTTCTCACCGCGCATCAGCGGTACGTACACGCTCAATCCCGATACCGTGCTGCGTTTCTCGGCCGGACGCTATACGCAACCGACGGAGACGGCGTTCGAGCAATACGCCGACGCCTCCGGTAAGCGCGCTGCAGCCTTTAATTTCGCCCAATTCTGGGGATTAGGCTTCAACACGCCTGCACACAACAATCCGGTCCAAACGTCGAACAACGTCGACTTTTCGATCGAGCACCACTTCGCGCACTCCGATATGACGGCAAAGGTCTCGCCATTCTATCGGTATACGCAGAACGAGATCGTCTCGTTGGTTCTCGGCCCCGGCTTCGTCTCCGGCGTCAACGTCGGAACGCAGAAGAGTTCGGGCGTCGAGCTCGCCATCCAAAAGGGCGATCCGTCACGTGACGGTTGGTCCGGACAGTTGGCGTATACGTATACGACTGCGAAGGTCAAGTACGGTAACCTCCCCAACGGCACGAACGGCATCGACTACCTGAACAACTACGTCAAAGCGTTCAACGGTTTGACGAAGGCCGGCGGCGGCGCGCCGTGCTATGAGAACGGCCTTCCAAACCCGACCTGCACCGATGCAGCAGCGCCGGGAGCCGTCATCGCTAACCCGTATTACAACGAAGGCCAACAGTCACTGCTCGATCGGAACGCCTACTACTATACGTATCCGAACGAGCCGCCGAACGATCCGACCGACCAAGGCGGTACGTCCGCCATCGCGCCGAATTCGTTCTCTGCATACCTGCAATACAAGCACGGTCGCCTCTCGATCGCACCGAACGCGGAGTTGATCGCGGGCACCTATTACGGCTCGCCGACCGACACGTATGGCGTCGATCCGCGCGCTTGTGCGCAAAACCAAGGCGCAGCAACCGGAGCGAACGGTGCGCCCGTTCTCCCGGCAGGCTCCGCGTACGCGCAAAACCCTGACTTCCTGACGTGCTCCGCGTCGCCGTTCGTTCAGAGCGGTTTCCTCGCGATTCCGAATCCCTATAGTGGCAAAATGGATTCGGTCGGGCAGTATCAGGAACCGTGGCAGCTCAACATCGGAGCGTTCATCAAGTATGAAGTCTCTCCGAAGATTACCGCCAACCTCACCCTGACCAACTTGGTCAACCGTTGCTTCGGCGGTACGAAGGCCGCATGGGCGAACGCGTTCCCGGCAAACAGCGTTGTTTGCGGGTACTCGAGTAATCCGCTCGGTACGGGCAACACCACCTACATCGGGCCGCAAAACGGTCAACCCGGCTTCGGCGGCGGCTTCTTCTACGGAGCCAACGGACACGATGCCGCAAACGGCGGCGGTACGTATGCTCCGGCATACAACTACCCGTTCGCCCCCTATAGCGGACTCCTACCGTTCCAAGCCTACTTCGAGGTCCAGGTCAAGCTCTAAGCGCATCGGCGCATCGGAGCAGCAAAGCCCCCGCTTCGGCGGGGGCTTTGCTTTTTCGTTACAGCTCTCGGGTCATCTCCTGATGGGGGATTCCCGCGTCTTCGAAGAGTTCTCCGTGGGCGGTGAAGCCGGATTTCGCATAGAACTTGCGCGCGTGCGTCTGTGCGGAGAGCGACGCGCGCGCGTATCCGCGCTGTTTTGCCGCCTCCATCAATACGTGCAGTAAGAACCGGCCGACTCCGCTCGCGCGACGATCCGGCAGGACGGCCATTCGGCCGATCTGCACGGTCACACCGTCTACGTGCGGGTAAAAGCGCCCGGCGGCGATGACGCTCTCGCCCTCAAAGACGATGGCGTGCAGCGCATCCGGGTCGTCCCGGTCGTGTGCGTCGATCTCTTCGGCTAGCGGCACGCATTGTTCGTCGACGAAGACGGCGACGCGCACTGCGAGCGCGCGATCGAGCCGCTCGCGATCGCCGACACCGAAGAGCTCGCTACGCATCAGCACCCCTTCGAGTACCACCGACCCGCACCTGGTACGGAGGCGCGCGCCGGTGTTTTGGGGTAGTTGGCGCAATATGCAGCGAACGTTTGCGAGCGATAATAACGCGCCGGTTGCGCCCGAGATTATGGAGGCGATCCTGGCGGCCAATACCGGCGACGCGGTCTCGTACGGGGCCGATGCGTTCACCGAACGTGCCGTCGCACGCTTCCGCGAACACTTTGGCGCGCGGACCGAGGTACTCTTCACGTTCAACGGTACGGGGGCGAACGTCGTGGCGTTGAGTTCGCTGCTGCGGCCGCACGAGGCCGTGATTACGCCGGCCTCCTCGCACCTTCAGACCGATGAATGCGGCGCCCTCGAACGATTTGCGGGCTCGAAGATTCTCGCGGTACCGAGCGCAGACGGAAAGCTGCGCGTTGCCGATCTCGAACCGCTCGTCGCCCATGCGTCCGACCCGCATCACGTGGTTCCGCGCGCGATCTCGATCTCCAATACCACCGAATTCGGCGGTCTTTACGATCCCGACGAGATCCGCGACCTTGCGACGTTCGCACATCGGCACGACATGATCGTGCACCTCGACGGTGCGCGCATCTGCAACGCCGCCGCCGCGCTAGGCGTCTCGCTGCGCGCTTGCACCGTTGACTTGGGGGTCGACGTGTTGAGTTTCGGCGGGACGAAGAACGGATTGCTCGCGGGCGAGGCCGTGCTTTTCTTCGATCCCGCGCTCCATGCAACGGCCGCACCGTTCGTGCGCAAACAAGCCATGCAGCTCGCCTCGAAGATGCGCTATATCGCGGCTCAATTCGATGCGTTGCTTGCGGAAGATCGCTGGCACCGGTATGCCTCGCACGCGAACGCCATGGCGCAAGCGCTGGAGGCCCGGATTCGCGCGATTCCGGACGTCCGTATCACGCGACCGGTGGCAGCCAACGCCGTGTTCGCAACGCTGGACCGGGCGGCGATTCCGAAGATCCAGGAGCGCTACTTCTTTTACGTGTTCGACGAGTCGTTGCCGGAGGCTCGGTGGATGACGCACTTCGCCACGCGACCGGAGGATGTGGATTCCTTTGCCCATGCTGTCGAACAAGCCGTACGTCGAGCGGATGGTCCTTCGACAGGCTCGCGTCCTTCGACAGGCTCGCGTCCTTCGACAAGCTCAGGATGACAGGAACATGATTAGGTTGTATTTTGCGGTTAGTTTGGATGGGTTTATTGCTGATGAGGCGGGCAATGTTGGGTGGCTCGACGCGTTCGCAGAGAACGACTTTGGGTTTACGACATTTCTTGCCTCGATCGAGACGCTCGTTATGGGGCGCACAACCTACGATCAGGCCCGCAGTTTCGAGTATTGGCCGTACGACGGCAAACGGATTATCGTGCTTACGTCGCGTGCGCTCGAGCCATTGCCGGAGGACGTCGGGCTCGCGACGGGCGGCCCTGAGGGACTCGCCGCACTTTTGCCGAGCCTGGGCGCGGGCGACGTGTGGATCATGGGCGGCGCACGCGCGATGGGCGCATTTCTCGATCTCGGCATCGTCGACCGCATCGATCTCTTCATTATGCCCGTCATGCTTGGGCGCGGCATTCCCATGTTTCGGCGCGACGGCGGGACCGATCCGGGCTGGCAGCTCGAGCACTCGCATGCGTTCCCGAGCGGCGTCGTACATCTCGCCTATTTGGCTAGCGAGCCATTAGCCGCCGAGCGAGCGGATTGAGCGCGCGTCCTCGCCATCGTTGCTCGTAGTTGGCTTTCAGCAGCGCGTTGCGCGCGCGCGTCAGCGGAGGCTGTGCGGCGCGCGTTAACTCAAGCGCGCGGGTCTGTTCGATCGCATAGACCTCGCGCAGACGCTCGATCGTGTGACGCGCCGCCGGCGGGTGTTCTCCGCCGAAGCGCAGCAGCGTAGGCCAAACGTCTTCGAAATACTGCGCCGGATCGATTCGATCGAGTGCTTCCTCGGCAACCACCTTGCCCGTCTGGCCGAGGCTGCTGTAGAGACGGCCCTTCTCCGCATGGCGGCGAGCCGGCAAAACGTGGCCGTAGTGACCGTACACGTACGGCAACGCGATGCGGCCGCCCGAAAGACCTTCGAGGCGTTCGTGAACGAGGCCGGTCCAACGCGCGTTCGGCGTGAAACGGAAGAACGACATCCGTCGCTCGATCGACGTGTAGAGATCGAACGATGCGAAGAAATGCCACGTATAGCCGTCCACGAAATCGAGCGACTGCGGAACGTACGCGAGGTGGCGTGCGATGCGGCGCACGTCGTCTCCGTGGACTTCGTCCGCATCAACGAAGGCGACCCAATCGCCGGCGCTGCGTTCGGCGTGCCGCGCCAGACAAGCGTTTCGCGCGGTCGAGAAATCGGAGAACGGCGTTCGATCGATCGTCAACCGGTCGTTGCGGCCGAACCAGCTCGTGCGCAGCGTCGAACCGTGGGGCGACGGATCGGATGCGTTGTCGTTTACGATCAGTACGTCGGCGACGCCGACGAGCGATTCGAGCATCGCACCGAGAAACGGCTCTTCCTTCCGGCCGACGATCAGGTGCGCGGCGACGCTAGTCATTTCGCACGCTTTCGAGCGCGTTGCGCGTTTCCTGCGCGGTTCTCGCCCACGAGAAGAGTGCGGCCCGCTGCGGGCCGGCGGTCTGCAAACGCGCGCGCAGCGGCGCGTCGGCCGCGATTCGTCGCAGCGCGGCGACCCACTGCTCGCCATCGAGCGGATCCTCCACATAGAGCGCGGCGTCGCCGCAGACTTCGGGCAGCGACGAGGCTCGCGACACGACCGCCGGCGCGCCGCACGCGAGCGCCTCGAGCGCGGGCAGCCCAAAGCCTTCGTAGATCGAGGGACACACGACCGCCAGCGCGCCGCGATACAGATCGCGTAAACGCTCCACGCTCACATCGTGCAGCGCGATCGTATCGGAGGGTACGGCCTGCGTGGTAACCAGAACGAGCGCGACGTCGCACGCGGGAAAAGCGGTTCGCCACGCCGCGATCAACGTGTCGACGTTCTTGCGTGTTTCGATCGCTCCGACGTAGAGCAGGTACGGCCGCCCCCGCGTTGCGTCCGGAATCCCATCCGCGGGCCCGGGCGTGTAGCGCGGATCGGCGGCCAACGGCACGCACGTTATCCGATCGGGCGGCACCTCGAGATAGCGTTCGATCTCGGATTTCGTAACGAACGAATCGGCGATGATTCGCCGCGCGGATCGCGCCGTACGCCGGAACGGCGCCTGTTGGGATTCGCGCCGGCCGGCATCGCGATCCGGGAATGCGAACGGTGCGACGTCGTGGATCGTTGCGACCGCCGGCACGTCGCCCGCATCGAAAAACGTGCCGTTCCATGGGTGCCACACAACGTCGGCCGAGCGCGGAACGCGCGACGCCACCGCAAAGGCACGGCTGCCGAGCTCGCGCGCGAGCGCCGGTTTGCGCAGCATAGGAAGCGGGTGACGCACGAGCAAAGTCAGATCGCATGCGGCGTGCTCGATCCACTGCCCCAGTATGGCGCGAACGGCGACGCCGATGCCGCGACGATCGGTAAGCAGATTGTGAGCATCGACCGCGACGTGCATGGAGCTTCCAGAGGTATGCCGCGTGAATGAGCGCATCCTTCGCGTCGGCGTCGACGCGTGGAATCTTCCCGGCGACCGTCGCGGGATCGGCCGCTACCTGCGCGCCCTGCTCGATGTGTGGGACGAGGCGTTCGCGGACCGAATCGCGGTGACGCTCGTCGTCCCGGAATGGCACACCTGGACGGTGGCGCGGCGCTACCGGCGGGAAACCCGCAATCGCCGCTACGCGATTCGCTCGCGCCGCCTTCACACCCGTGCATCCCTCGATCTGCTATGGTTTCCATTCAACGGACCGAGTTGGAGCGAGTTTACGCTTCCGGCGGTTGCGACGCTGCACGACGCGTCGACGTTCGCGTTGGAGGGGTTCGACGAAACCGCGCGCGCGTCGTTTCGCGCCGCCGCCCGCACGTGCGCGCACATCATTACCGATTCGAGTTTCTCCAGGCACGAATTGGCGCGCGTACTCGATCTCGCGCCGGAACGAATCACGGCGATCGCGCTCGGGGTCTCGCCGCCCCGCGCGCCGGCGCGCGTCGCGCCGGACCCGGCGTCCTTCGGCCGGTTCGCGCTCTTCGTCGGCGAAAGCGAGCGGCGCAAAGGACTCGATACGCTCGTCGCCGCGCTCGCGCGCCTTGCGGGCGACGATTGCCCGCTCGCGCTCGTGGTGGTCGGAACGATCGCCGATCCGATTCCGCATCGCGACGAAATTCCGATTCACGTTCTGGGTCACGTCGACGACGCGACGCTCGCCGCCCTCTATCGCTCCTGCAGCGTCTTCGTCTACCCTTCGCGGTACGAAGGGTTTGGACTGCCCGTCTTGGAGGCAATGAGCTACGGCGCCCCGGTAGTTGCGTCGTCGGCTGCGGCTATCCCCGAAGCCGGCGCCGAGGCCGCCATCTACGCTCCGCCCGGCGATGAGGCGGCCTTCGCGGCACAGATCCGGCGCGTGCTCGCAGAGCCGGGGTTGGCCGATTCCCTGCGCGCCGCCGGGTACGAACGGGCACGGTACATGACGTGGCGGCGAACCGCGGAACGCACGCTTGAAATTTTCGAACGGGTCGCAGGAGCCGCCGACGCACCGGGCGGAAGGGCTTTGGGGTGAGGCGACTTGCACTCGCGGCGGTTGTGGCGGCGATCGCGGCGGTTCTGCTCGGATCCATGGCTCCACGCGCGACTCGTTCGCATCGCGTGACGATCAAACACGAGTCGCATCTGCCCGCATGGTTCGTTCGCCGGCGGATGGCATTACAATCGCCGATCTGGTAAGACGCATTCATCTCGCGAGCGCGCTGATTCGGCGAGGTTCGTCGATTTTGCTCGTGGCCTCGCGCTACCCCAATCACGCGCAACCGCTCTGGAATCTCCCCGGCGGCCGTCAATTGCCGCGCGAACTGCTTCGCGATACCGTCGCGCGCGAAGTCCTCGAAGAGACCGGTCTGAGCGCGCGAATCGGTGAGTTGCTCTATCTGAGCGAATCCTACGACGGCGACGTTCACTTTACCAACTGCACGTTTGCGGCGGAGGTGTCCGGCAACATCGTCGCGCCGCGGGATGACGATCACGTCGCCGAGGCACGGTGGGTTCCACTCGCGCAGATTGCCGAGCGTTTGACCGTCCGGGTGGTGCGCGAGCCGCTGCTCGCCTACTTGCGCGGCGATTTACCGCTGCAGTACGCGGGTTATGCCGACGCGGATATCTCGATCGTCTTTCCCGATTGAGCCCAGCGTTCGCGCGGGAGCACGTGCGCCAGCACGTCGACGAGCTCGCCGTTGACCGATGCGCCGTTGGACAACAGGCCGTCGGTTTCGAAACCGCTGCGTTCGAGCACGCGCCGCGACGCGGCGTTTTCGGGAACGCAATAGGCTTTTACGCGAGCGAGCGCCGCCAGCTCGAATGCCTCGGCAACCAGCGCCCGAACGGCTTCGGTGGCGATACCGCGGCCGCGGGACTCGCGCACGATGCTGTAGCCAATCTCACCGCAGGAGCGTTCGCGCTCGGGAACGCGCAGCGATACCCAGCCCAGCGGCTTGCGCATTTTGTGTCCGTAGATGAGCCATTCGAAGCGGCCGGGCTGGCCCGGGCGCAAACGCTGTGGACGACGGGCGACCATTCCGACGAACGTGCTCGCAGTAACGGCCGGCAAATCCTGAAACGTCCGCAAGTCCGGCTGTTGAAGCACGGCCCACAACGCATCGGCGTTCTGCGCGGTGACCGGCGTGAGGCGTAATCGCGCGGTTCGAATCGTTCTCATGAGACGAGTACGTTCGAGTCTACCACGGATTCGCACGCGCACCTAGCGACGCGACGAAACGCGCGTGAATGTCGCTGCGGAGGATGAGATTGATGGATTTGGCGGCTGCCTATTCCGGGACGCGTCCGGCCGAGGTGACGTTTGCGGCGACGGTTCTCGACGCGCCCCATTTTTTCTATGGATCCCATACGCACGCGATGCACGAGGCGTTCGACGCACAAACGGCCGCGGGGCCAGTCGAGATCGTCGATAACGTCAAGCTCGCGCCGCGCGTGCCCGTTCAAGCGGGCGATCGGATCGACGTGCGCGGCGAGATGGTGCACGATCCGGGCCGGGAACCCATCGTGCATTGGACCCATCGCGATCCTGCCGGCGAGCATACGGACGGTTTTATTCGCCTCCGGGGGCGGTTATATGCGTAGTACTCTTGCGTAGCGCGATCAGTTCGGGGATCGTGACGAAGCGGTAGCCCTGCCCTTTGAGCGTTTCGACGATCAGTCGCGTCGCTTCCACGTCTTGGCTACGATCGCAGACGTGCGGGTTGAGGTGCCGCAAGGCGCAGAGCTGCCCGCGGTTGCCGTCGTGCAGCACGAAGATCGAGCCATCCTTGACGTATTTCAAAACGCGTCGGGCGATGACCGCCGCGGGCGGGTACTCCCAATCCATCGCCAACGGAACCGACCACATTACGACCGTGTAACCGAGCTTGTGCGCGACCTGCATGACGGGCCAATCGCGCGCGCCGTACGGCGGACGCATGAGCGTCGTATGGACGCCGGTCGCGGCATAGATGGCTGCGTCGGTTCGCCGCAGCGACGCGTGTATTTGGCTGCGCCGCATCACGATTAGATGTGCGTGATCCCACGTATGGTTTCCGATGGCGTCGCCGTCGAGCACTTCGCGTTTCGCGGTTGCCGGATAGGCGCGAACCGCGCGCCCTACGAGAAAGAACGTCGCGCGGACGTGCTCGCGTTCGAGCACGGTGAGAATCTCATCGGTATACGGCGGGTTAGGCCCGTCGTCGTACGTGAGCGCTACGACCTTTTCGTTGAGCGGCCCATGCGTTACGGTCGGCCCGAAAATCTGATTGCCGGGCTGCTCGAAAAGCTCGTATCCGGCAAACACGAGTATGCCCGCGATCGCGACAATAGCGATGCCGCGCCACGCCGTGCGAGAAAACTTCTTCCCGATCAATGGCCCGCCCGAACCATCCGCTGTGCGTCGGCAACCTTTTTGCGAAACGACGGGGGACCGAAGGTGCGGAAGTCTCGCACGAGCTTTTCGTAGCGCGGGTCGGCGAGCGACGTGCTGTGCAGATGCAGCAGATCCGGCGTCGGTTTTTGCGGATCGAGGTGAATGGCGTATTGGTGCCCGGCTTGGCGCGCCAAATAGTGCGGATCCGTGAACGCGATCGTTCGCGAGCCGTGCTCGCCGTTGACTTGCTGGTAGACCTTAATCGTGTAGACGATGCTCGTATCGCCGCGCGCGGGCGTATTGACGATCTGCCAGATACCGTCTTGCACCGTCTTCTCGAAAAAGAACGACACGGTGTAGTTGCGATCCGGCGGCGAGGTGATCGTGATCAGCTTGCCGTTGAAGCCGTGAATTTGATACTGCGCGGTCGAGACGCCGTTAACGTCCTTCATCGAATACGTTTCGCGGTAGATCGGCGGCTTGTCGTACTGCAGCGTTAAGCTCACGTTGATAACGCTCGGCATCTGCTGGATCTTCGCCATCTGGTCGATCTTCGTGAGATCGGTATGGCGATAGAAGAACAGCCCCGCAACGAACATGATCGTGGCGAAAATACCGATCGCGGCGGGGACGAGGTTACGACGCATCGAGGGACCTTACTTGGTTGACGAAGGACGCTCCTGGTCGAGAACCCGATTGACGACGGCATCCGCAAGTTTGTTCTGCTTGCGCGGCACGTGCTTGAGATCGACGTGCGAGAACCGTCGCAGCAGCGCGGTCACCTGGCGGTGCAGCGGCTGAAGATCGGGGTGCTTCACGCGATATTCGCCGGTAAGCTGCTTGACCACGAGTTCGCTATCCAAACGAATTGCGATGGTCGTGATGCCCAGCTCCAACGCGGCTTGCAAGCCGAAGAGCACGGCGCTCCACTCCGCGACGTTATTGGTCGCGATGCCCAGAAAGCGCCCGACCTCGCCGATCACGGTGCCGTCGGGGGTCAGGAGCACGGCGCCGCTCGCGGCCGGTCCCGGGTTACCGCGCGAGCCGCCGTCGGCGAAAAGCGTCACCTGCACCGGAGTCGATTCGAAGAGCGAATTCATCTGGAGGCGAGGTTCGGCGATGACGAGCGCTATTGCTTCTCGAACTTCAAAGAGAGCGAGTTGATGCAGTAACGCGTACCCTCGGGGCCGGGGCCGTCGTCGAAAACGTGGCCGAGATGTGAATCGCAGCGCTTGCAGCGGACTTCCGTCCGGCGCATTCCCAAGCTCGAATCGTCCAGCAGCCGCACGTTTTGCTGCTGCTGGGGTTTGGTGAAGCTCGGCCAGCCACAGTGCGAGTCGAATTTGGCATCGGAAGTAAAGAGCTCGGCCCCGCAGGCACCGCAGCGGTAGAGCCCGCTATCGTGATTTACCAGCAACTCGCCGCTAAACGCCCGCTCCGTACCCGCTTCGCGCAGGATGTGATAGTGCTCGGGCGAGAGCTCCTTGCGCCAATCGGCTTCGGTCTTCTCGACTTCCGGCGAGGCATCGTGTTTCATCGTCATTTACGGCTTTACCAGCGGGTTCTTTTCGGCAAAGGCACCGTTCGGGTTCGCTTTCACCCACACGATCGCGTCCCAGATCGACGGCATGTCGAAAACGGCGACGACGTCGCTCGCGCTCGCGACTTTGCCCATCTTGACCAGATCGGCCGCCGTCGGATGCGCCGGATCTCCGCCGGCCTGGCGGAAGGCGGGCGCCATGATGTACTTGTCGTACTCGAGCGCACCCGTTGCACTCTTGGCAACGTAGTGAACGTGATCGTTAAATTGATAGAGGCGCCCCGGGTTCACGCCGAAAAGGCTCGGTCGCTTGGTGCCGGTTTGCACTACGGAAAAATCGGCCCCGAGGAGATTTCCGGCGGCGTCGTACCAGAGTTGGCTAGGGTGCCTGATGTCGGACGATTGCCAATGCAGATTGGCATAGCTGATCGCGCCGGTATCGTCGGCGTTCGTGTAGCGGATGTAGCCGGCTTTCTCGGCGTCGGCCGCCGTCGGAAAGCGCGCCGTCAGGTCGGCTTGGATCGCCGCCACGAAGGCCTTTTCAGAGGGGTTCAAGGGGCCGTTGAAGGTCGGGCTTTGATCGGCTGCGGCGCAGACCGTGCAGGCAAGCAACAGTCCAAAGACGCCGCAGAGAAATCGTTTCAGCATTTCCGGTCCTCCTAGAAGTTCTTTAGCCATCCCAAGCGGCGCAGGCCGAAGAACGTGACCGCGGAGGCGCCGACCAGTAGGCAACCCACCGCCATCGCTAAGCCCAACTCGGGTTGCGCGATCATTAGGACGCCCGTCGCAATAGCGACTAAAGTAATAACGAGAAAATCCCCCACCGGGGGCTGCCGTTTCGATTGCATTCTACACCGTATAACACGCTTCGAGGCAAAGCGTTGCGCGCGCCGCGTGCCGCGTATGGTAGATTTACGGTATGTACATACCGGCGCACAATCAGCTACCGGATCGCGAAGCCGCGCTGCGTCTGATTCGGGACTTTCCGCTCGGGACAATCGTCAGTTCCGCGGAGAACGGACGCCCGTTCGTTTCGTACCTGCCATTTGTCATTGCGGACGAGACGCCGCTCACGCTGCTCGGCCATTTCGCGCGCGCCAATCCGCAGTGGAAAGAACTCGAGGGCGCGGAGGTCCTCGTCGCCTTTCACGGCGCGCACGGGTACATCTCGCCGCGCTTTTATGCCGACCGTACCCGCAACGTTCCGACATGGAACTATTCGACCGTTCACTGCACCGGCACGGTTCGTCTAGCGGCCGGCGACCAAACCCGGCCGATACTGCGCCGCCTCGTCGAGCACGTGGAGTCCGGAGCCCCCGATTCGTGGAGCATCGACGAGTTGGACGATGAGTATTTCGACCGGCTTCAAAAAGCGATCGTCGCCTTTTCGATCGGCGTGACCGACGTAACCGCGAAGTTTAAACTGAGCCAAAACAAAAGCGACGGCGAACCCCAACATCTCATCCGCGCCCTACGCGCAACCGGTCGCGAATCGGACCGCCTGCTAGCCGACGACATGGCGCGAGCAAACCCCTTGTCATCCTGAGCTTGTCGAAGGACTGGGTCGAAGGACGCGCTTCGACAAGCAGAAAACCCGGCGCAGAAGCGCTCGGGTTTCCATATGGTCGGGCTGGTAGATTGTCCTCCAGCCGAGATCAAAATCCGTTATTTTACTTGAGTTCATCGGCCTCGTCCGCTCCAAAAAACCGTCAGTCACATCCTACCTGGTAGACGGCCTGAAAACTAATGCCAGGTAAACTTGCTATCGGTTGACAGAATCACTCATCGTCAAGGAATTCTGTTAAACAGCTGGGTCGAAACGTAGCGATGGGACCATCTATTCGAGGAACAGTCCCGTATCTGACGGGCGTTATCGCCGAGTGGAGGAAGGTTGACACGTGTGATAGCCTGATCTCCTGGGCTTTAGCGCGCAGGGTGAGAGGCCCACGACGGTCTTTGCCGTGGGAGCAATCATGGAAACCCGAACGTTTGGTCAGGAAGTCTGTGAGTACATCATGACGCTGGTGCCGTTTTGGCGTGTTAGCACCGAAGCGTGGAAGTTGTCCGATGACAATTACCTCGTGGGCATCGGCGTGCTGCGAAATTTTGGCGGCGACTTGATGGTGGCTACGCTCGGATCGGCCGACGAAGATGACGCAGAGCAGCTTCGCCTCATTGCGTCAGGAAAGCTCACTTTGCGATGCGGCTCGATCGACAATATTGTCGTCGTATACGACCACCGCAACGGCTTGCGTGCAGAGAATTTTGCGTTGGGCGACCTATACCCAATAGTTGCGTGGAGTTCGGCGGCTGAGTTGCAAACATACGTGATCCGGGATAAGGCCTGATGCTGTTCAAGGGCGAGACTCGCAACGAGCACTCGTACTTTCGAGATGCGATTTTGGAAATGCTGCAATCGCAGGAGACTGACGAGGAGCACAGCCTGTTTTTACAGGCGCTATCTCTCAGTCTGATAGTCACAATCTATCCGGTGCAACGCGCGAAATCGAGTGTTTCAAACTATCTTGAAAGCGCTGTCTGCATATACCCGATTGAAGCGCCTTCGAGGTTGCAAAATTGAGGTGCAGATGGAAAACGGACCCGGAATAGATATTTCCAGGTCCGTTCGGTCGATTCGGGCTGACAGGATTTGAACCTGCGACCCCTTGACCCCCAGTCAAGTGCGCTACCAAACTGCGCTACAGCCCGTTATTGTGTCCCTTCGACAAGGGCGGGTTTGCTACCATTACCATCCATTCCCCTTCGATGTCGCGCGTTCGGCCCACTTCGCGCCATCCCGTGCGTTCGTAGACTCGACGGGCGCTCGCGTTGCTCGGCCGCACCTCGAGTCGAACCTCGGAAACGCCGGCAGCGCCCATCGCGCGCAGGCCTTCCTCCACAAGCGCCGTTGCGATGCCCCGGCCCCGGGCATCGGGATGAACGGCGACGTTAAGTAGCTGCGCGTCACCCTGCGAACGATACTTCTGGCCGCTCGTGATGAAGAGCGCTTTGTTGCGCACGATTCGCCACATCGCGCCCAACCGCAGATCGTATCGTCCCGTCAGGGCGCGGACGGCCCAGACGAAGGCCGTGCCCGAGAGCACGGCCTTGCGCTGGATTGCTTTTATACTACGCACAAAGATTGCATAGCCAACGACTCTCCCGTCGTCGCGCGCCGCGAGAAACCCCGCGGGTTCGACGTCGTGAATGAATCTCCAAACGTCGATAAAAGCAGCGGGACGAGCCGGTCCGTTAAAGCGGGGTCCGTGCTCGTCCGCAAAAGCAAGCCCAAAGATTTCGACGGCTTGCGAAAGTTCGTTCCGCGCGAGCGGACCGATCGTTAGCGCTTGCGTCCGCCCTTCTTCGCGGGACTCTTCTTCGCGGCGCTCTTCTTCGCAGTCGCTTTCTTCGCGCCGGCACGGATGCCCGAAACGGCCTCCTTGAGGGCCTTGCCGGCTACAAACGCCGGGACCTTGCGAGCGGCGATCTTGATCTTTGCGCCCGTCTTAGGATTGCGGCCTTCGCGCGCCTTCCGCTGACGAACGACGAAGCTGCCAAACGGGGTTAGGGCGACCCGATCGCCCTTCTGAAGCGCCGTTTTGATTTCGTCGAGGACGAGATCGACGATTTCGCCCGCCTGTCGTTTGGACAGCTCGGCTTCGGCGGCAACGGTCTCAATTAGATCGGCTTTCGTCAAATGAAATTCTCCTTAGCGGCTCTTAAAAAAGTGCTTCAGTAGGGCAGGCCGCCTGGGAACTGCATATACGCAAGTCCGTAGCGCGCTCCTTCCAAAAAGTGCCGAAAAACCTTAATCTACCGGGCTTTTTCCGACTTTGGACCCAGTAGCTCGGCGGCCGCGCGAACCGCGAGTACGTAGGAGTTGGCGCCGAATCCGGCGACGGAGCCGACGCATACGGGCGCCACGACGCTGTTGGCACGGAACGTTTCGCGCGCGCGAACGTTGGAAAGGTGCACTTCGATCACCGGAATCGCGATCGCCGCAATCGCGTCGGCGATGGCGTACGAATAGTGCGTGTACGCACCGGGGTTGATAACGATCGCATCGTAGGTCGATCGCGCGGCGTGCAATTCGTCGACGATCGCGCCTTCGCTATTGTGCTGCACGCTGCGCGTTTCCAATCCCAGGTCGCGCGCGGCCGCCGCGATCGCGGAATCGATCTGCGCGAGCGTTTGCGTGCCGTATACGCTCGGCTCGCGTTCGCCGAGTAAGTTGAGATTGGGGCCGTGTATGACGAGCACTCGCATGGCGCGCCATTCGGGGAGGAAATGCGACTGCCCTCGGTAAGTCGAGCCCCTATGCCCGATCTCATCATTGCCGCGTCGGCGCCGGAAGCCGGTTTTGCCGTCGTTGCCGGAATCACCACCGAACTCGTACGCGAATCGCAAGTCCGCCACGCGCTGGCGCCGACGGCGGCCGCGGCCGTCGGACGCATCACGACGGGGGCCGCGCTCCTGGGCGCGAGCCTTAAAGGCAGCGAACGCGTTTCGCTGCAGATCTCGGGCGACGGACCGATCCGCGCCGTGATCGGCGACGCATGGATGCTCGGCGACGGCGCGATCGGCGCGCGCGGATACGCGAAGGTGCCCGAAGCGGACATGCCGCTCAACGATCGCGGAAAATTCGACGTTGCCGGCGCGATCGGCAGCGGATCGCTGCAAGTAACCAAATCTTACGAAGTGGGGCAACCGTACGTCGGCGTCGTGCCGCTCTATTCCGGCGAGATCGCCGAAGACATCGCGTCGTATCTCGTAGATTCCGAACAAATTCCGAGCGTCGTGGCGCTCGGCGTGCTGGCGAATCCGAGCGGCGTTATCGCCGCCGGCGGGCTGATCGCGCAAGTCTTACCCGGAGCCGACGAAAAAGCGATCGCGGCGCTCGAGCGGCGCGCGCTCGCGATGCCGCCGATTACGACGATGATTGCGGAGGGTGCCGACGCGCACGCGCTGCTGCACGCGCTCGCGGGCGATGCGGTCCTGCGTTCGCACCGCAGCCTCGCCGTACGCTTCGCGTGCCGCTGCAATCGCGACAAAGTGGAGACGGCCCTCTTGGGCCTCGGCGTCACCGAACTGCGCCGTATGTTGGAAGAGCGTAAGGAAACGCAAGCGACGTGCGAGTTCTGCAAGAAACTCTACGTCTTTACCTCCGAAGAGGTAAACGACCTGATTACTCGATTGGAAACAGCTTAGCCGGAGGCACGCGATACGGCTCGATCCGCTGCCAATAGGCTTCTTTTATGCTGCCCGCAACGTTCTCATACCACCAGCCGCATTCGCAGCGAATCGGCCGCTCGCCGGGCTGCGGATAGCCATACTCGCGTTTGCAGCGCTTGCAAACGAATTTCTTGCCTTCGATCTTCGGCATGGACGAGGTGTACGTCACCGCAGGGTCGGCCATGGTTACCTTTCGTTGGGAAGAACGCGAACGAATCGGCGCGATCCGACCGAGAGCACGGCGGGATCGGGCGACGCCCAGGGCGCCTTCGGGTCGGAGACGAGTATACCATCCACCCGCACGCCGTTCCCCGAGATTAGTCGCTCGGCGGCGCGCTTGCTCTCGGCGAATCCGGCGCCGACGATCAGGTCCACGACGCGGCGAGCGTCCCCCACGCGCAGTTCCGGGACGTTCTCGGTCGGAATCTCCTTGCGCTGAATCGTGCGTTCGAAATACTCGCACGCTTCGCGGGCGGCCTCCGCACCGTGATAGCGAGCTACGACCTCCCGCGCGAGCCGCTTCTTCTCTTCCATCGGCGCGAGCGTTCCGGCCGCGAGTCCCGCCGCCAGCGCGTCGCACGCGCTCTGTGACCGGAACGCAGCCAGGCGCGCATAGCGCGGCACGATCGTATCCGGAATCGACATCAATTTGCCGAATTGCGTTTGCGCGGATTCGGTAAGGCCGACGTAGTTGCCGTACGACTTCGACATTTTGCGCGTTCCGTCGAGGCCCTCGAGCAGCGGCACGGTCATGCAAATCTGCTGGCGCTGCCGCGCGTGCGCTTGAAAATGCCGCCCCATCAGCAGGTTGAAGAGCTGATCGTTTCCTCCGAGTTCCACATCGGCTTCGAGCGCGACGCTGTCGTACGCCTGCGCCACCGGATAGAGAAACTCGTGCAGCGAGATCGAAACGCCGCCCTTGTACCGCTCGTCGAAATCGTTGCGCGCGAGCATTTGCGCCACCGTGACTTGCGAGAGGAGCCGCAGAAGGTCGGCGAGCGCGAGTTTACCCAACCACTCCGAGTTATACCGTAGAGACACGCGCGACATGTCGAGCACTTTGCCCGCCTGGTCCGTGTAGGTGCGCATGTTCGCTTCGATTTGCTCGGCGCTTAGCGGAGGCCGCGTCTCGTTGCGCCCGGTCGGATCCCCGATGCGCGTCGTGAAATCGCCGATCAGCAGCGTAACCTTGTGACCGTCGTCGACGAATTGCTGCATCTTGCGCAGCACGACGGCGTGGCCGATGTGCAGGTCCGGCGAGGTGGGATCGAGACCCAGCTTAATGACGAGCGGCGTCGCGGCCTTGAGGCGCGTTTCGAATTCGGCTTTCGTCTCGACGTGGTCGAACCCGTCGAGCAATTCTTGGGCGGTCATAGAGGCTAGCGCAATTCCAAGATGGTGACGCCGCCGCCTCCCTCGTTTTCATCGCCGTAGCGCAGGCTCGCAACGCTCGGATGCGCGCGCAGGTGCTCTTGCAGCCCGCGGCCGAGCATGCCCGTACCCTTGCCGTGAATCAATCGCAAGGGGGAACTGCCGGCGAGAACCGCTTCGTCGATCCAGCGTTCGACGATCGGCTCGGCATCGACGAACCGCTTGCCGCGAACGTCCAGCTCGGCCATCGTCCGCGTTGCGGCTTCGAGCTTTGCCATGCCCGCCTGGGCCTCGGCCCGCCGGCGCTTCGCACCCGGGACGGCCGCGCCGCGCCGCGCAAGGTCGCTCTTGGGCACTACCGTTCGCATCGCACCGATCGCGACGAGCACCGACTGCCCGTTATCGGCGATGACCGTCGCATCCTGATCGAACGAAAGCACGCGAACCGGCTCGTCGATTTCGAATCGCCCGGTCACGCGCGCGTCGCTACGCTCCGGGCGGATACCGAGATCGCGGTGCATCTCGTCGACGGTGCGCGAGAGCAGCGCGCTTTGCCCCGGCGTTACGCGCGCGCGTTCGCCTTGCGCGCCTCGCAGCGCCGCGCGCCGCTCGAGTTCGGCTGCGAATTCGCGCAGCGCCTGCTGCATGCGCGTCTCGGCAGCATCGGCGAACTGGCGGCGTTCGCGTTCGAGCGCCTCGGTGCGTGCGCGCAGGTTGTTCTGCAGCGACTCGAGATGCGCGCGATCGCGCGCGAGCGCTTCCCGATCGTGTTGGAGACCGGCGTTGACCTCGGAAAGCTCCGCGAGCGCGCCTTCGTAGTCCCGTTCGCGGGTAGAGAGCAGCGATTCGGCACGCGCGATCAACTCGGGCGGAATCCCGCGCGATCGTGCGAGTGCGAAGGCGAGCGACTGTCCGGGCGCGCCGATATCGAGGTGATAGGTCGGCGCGAAGGTACGCGGGTCGAAACGCACCGAGGCGTTCGCGACGCCTTCGGTCGAATGAGCGAAGAGCTTGAGTTCGGTCGCGTGTGTCGTCACGATGCCGCACGCACGAACCGCGAGCAGGCGCTCGAGAATCGCAACCGCCAAGGCCGCGCCGCTCGTGGGCTCCGTCCCCCCGCCGATTTCGTCGACGAGTACGAGCGAGCACGCGTCGGCCTCCGAAATGATCTCGCGCATCCGCTGCAGATGCGCCGAAAACGTCGAAGCGTTCTCGGCGATCGATTGTTCGTCGCCGATGTCGGTGAAGATCCGGGTGAAGCTGCCGATCTGCGTGCCGGCGCCGGCCGGAATCTGCATGCCCGCATACGTCATCGCGACGAAGAGCCCGACCATCTTGAGCGCGACGGTCTTGCCCCCCATGTTCGGACCGCTGATGACGATCAGCCGCGTCGCGTCGTCGATCTGCAGCGACTGCGGAATCGCGCGTTCTCCGAGAAGCGGATGACGCCCCTCGTACACGGCGATCGTCGCGCTCTCGACGAGCTCCGGTACCAGGGCCCGCATCGACCGCGCGATCTGCGCCTTCGCTACGAGTACGTCGAGGAGCGCCAGCACTTCGACGTTCGCTTCGATCTGCGCGGCATTTACCCCGACGATGCGCGAAAGTGCGGCGAGCACGCGCGCCACTTCGCGCTCCTCTTCGATGCGCAGCGTACGCAGCCGATTGTTCGATTCGAGAGCCGCGAGCGGCTCGACGAAGAGCGTTTGGCCGCTCGAACTCGTATCGTGCACGATTCCGGGAAACTCGCCGGAGAACTCGGCCTTGATCGGCACCACGAAGCGGCCCTCGCGAATCGTGACGACCGAATCCTGAATGGCATTGGCGTACTTCGCCGAGCGCAGCATGGCTGCAACTCGGTCGCGCGCGTCGCTCTGCGATTGCACGATACTCTTACGAATGCGCGCGAGCGCCGGCGACGCGCGGTCCATCACCGCGCCGCGCTCGTCGATCGCATCGAGAATATCCCGCGCTACCTCGCGCAGCGGCCGGTACGGCGCCGTAATCGGGGCCAGCGCCTCGCTCGGCGTTTCGCGCGTTTTATTGAAAGCGGCGGCGGCGGCGGCAAGCGCCTCGGCTACGCTCCGAAGCTCCGCGGCGGCCAACGTCGAGCCGAGCGCCGCGCTCGCCGTCCACGCGGCCGTATCGCGCGCGGCGCCCACGTGCAGGTCGATGGACTCGACCAATCCGCGGACGGCATCGGTCGCCGCCTGCTCCGCTCGCACGCCCGCGAAATCGACCAGCGGCGCGAGCGCGCTTGCGTAGGTATGCCCGCGCTCCGTACGCGTTTGGCCGACGACGCGCTCGCGCACGCTCGCAAAATCGAGCGTATCGAGTGTCCGCGGGTCCGCTAGATCCATGACAAGTGCGCGCCGTCAGTCGAGCTTTTGCTTGAGCAACGCTCCGACGAGGGCGGGATTGGCCTTGCCGCGCGAGTGCTTCATTACTTGGCCCGTCAAGAAGCCGAGGATGTTGGTCTTCCCGGATTTGTAGTCGGCCACGGCCTTTTCGTTCGCGGCGAGCACCTCGTCGACGAAGGTTGCGATCTCGCCCGCGTCGCTCGTCTGCGCGAGCCCCTCGCGCTCGACGATCGTCTTCGGCGAACCTTCGCCCTTCCACATACGCTCGAGCAGATCTTTAGCGATTTTCGAGTTGATCGTTTGGCTCTCAACGAGTGCGATCAATTCGGCCAAGGCAGCCGGTGCCACCGGCGATTCGTAGATCGCGACGCCGGTCTCGTTGGCCAGACGCGAGAGATCTCCAAGAACGAAGTTCGTGGACTGCGCGGCGTGTTTGCTCGCGGCGACCACGGCGTCGAAATAGGTCGCGAGCGGTGCGTTATCCACGAGCTGCGTCGCCTGCGACGGCGTCAGGCCGAACCCGCCATGATAACGCTCGAAACGGGCGAGCGGCAATTCCGGCAACTCGCTTCCGATGCGATCGACGACGCTGCGGTCGAGTTCGATCGGCAGCAAATCGGGATCGGGGAAGTAGCGGTAATCGTGCGCCTCTTCTTTGCTGCGCATCGGGTGCGTGGTACCGGCGCCTTCGTCCCACCCGCGAGTCTCCTGCGTCACGCGCCCGCCGGACTCGATCAAGGCGGTCTGGCGCGCGATCTCGCTCTCGATGGCGCGATGCACCGAGCGAAACGAGTTCATGTTTTTGATCTCCGTCTTCGTGCCGTACTCGGAGGCTCCGACCGGGCGGATCGAGACGTTGGCATCGCAGCGCAGCGAGCCTTCTTCCATCTTAACGTCGCTCACGCCGAGCTGAACGAAGGTGCGCTTGAGTGCATCGAGATAGCCCACCGCTTCGTCAGCGCTGCGGATATCGGGCTCCGAGACGCACTCCATGAGCGGAACGCCCGCGCGATTGAAGTCGATCAGCGAGTGCGAACTGCCGGCGATGCGGCCGTCGCCGCTGCCCGCGTGCGTCGACTTTCCGGTATCCTCTTCCAGATGAATCCGCGTTAAGCGGCATTCCTTGATCGTGCCGTCTTCGAGCCAATAGCGAACCACGCCGCCCTGCGTGAGCGGCATGTCGAACTGCGAGATCTGGTAATCTTTGGGCATGTCGGGATAGAAGTAATTCTTTCGATCGAACTTCGAAAAGGCCGGAATCTCCGTGCCAAACGCCAGGCCCGCGCGCACCATGTGGAGCACCGCTTCTCGATTGACGACCGGCAGCGCGCCGGGGAGCGCCAAACACACCGGGCAGACCTTAGTATTGGGCTCGCCGCCGAACTCGTTGGGGCACGCGCAAAACATCTTGCTCTTCGTCTTGAGCTCGACGTGACACTCGATACCGATAACCGCTTCGAACGCACTCATGCCACGGCCACCGCGGCCTTGAGCGCGTGCTGCGTCGCCTGTTCGTAGGCGTGCGCGGCGCCGAGGAGTTTCGCTTCTTCAAAGAGCGGTGCTGCAAGCTGTAGCCCCATCGGCATCGGCGCTTCGCCGCCCGCCGGCGTAACGTATCCGCAGGGAACCGAAAGCGCCGGCAATCCGGCGAGCGACATCGGAATCGTGTAATAATCCATCATATACATGCTGTAGGGATCGCTCTTCGCGTTGAACGCGAATGCCGGCGAGCTGGCGGCGGGCGACGCGATCAAGTCGCAGGTTGCGAAGGCGCGCTTGAAATCGTCGCCGATGAGCGTTCGTGCCTTCTGTGCTTTCACGTAGTACGCGTCGTAGTACCCGCTCGAAAGCGCGTAGGTGCCGATCAGAATGCGGCGCTTCACCTCGGCGCCGAAACCGGCGGCGCGCGTGGCTTCGTACATCTGACCGACGTCGGCGCCGTCGACGCGCAGGCCGTATCGCACGCCGTCGAAGCGGGCGAGATTGCTGCTGCACTCGGCGGGTGCGATCAAATAATAGGTCGCGAGGCCGTACTCGGCGGTCGGCAGCGAGACCTCCACGAGTTGGGCGCCCAGCTTCTCCAAGTCGGCATAGGCGCGCGCGTAGAGCGCCGCAATATCGGGTCCCAAGGTCTCGGTGACGAATTCTTTGACGATCCCGACGCGCACGCCCGCCAGATCGGTGCGCAGCGCCGTCGCCGTGGGTTCGACCGCCCGATCGATGCTGGTTGAATCCATCGGATCCTTACCCGCCATGACGTCGTACGCGAGCGCCGCATCTTCGACGGTGCGCGTGAGCGGTCCGATCTGATCGAGGCTCGATGCAAACGCGATCAGCCCGTAGCGAGAGATGCGACCGTACGTTGGTTTGAACCCGACGAGATTGCAGAACGCCGCCGGCTCGCGAATCGAACCGCCCGTATCGCTGCCCAGGGCGATCGCCGCTTCGTGCGCGGCCGCGGCGGCGGCCGAGCCGCCCGAACTCCCGCCGGGCACGCGGGTGAGATCGAACGGATTGTGCGTGGTACCGAGCGCGGAGTTCTCGCACGAACTGCCCATCGCGAACTCGTCCATGTTCGTCTTGCCGATCGGGATGCCGCCCGCATCGAGAATGCGCTGCACCGCCGTCGCCGTGTACGGAGCCACCCAATGCTCGAGAATCTTCGATCCGCACGTCGTGCGCGTTCCCGCCAAACACATATTGTCTTTGACGGCAATCGGAACGCCGGCGAGCGGTAGCCGTTCTCCGTTGCGAACGCGTTCGTCCACGCGAGCGGCCTGCGCCCGCGCGAGATCGTGCAGACGCGTCAGATAGGCGCCGATCTGCCCGTCGACGGCGTCGACGTGCGCGAGCGTCGCATCGGTTACTTCGCGCGCCGACTCCGTCTTCGCGTTCACGTCGCGTGCGATCTGCGCCGCCGTGCGCATCGCTAACCCTCCTCCGCGATGATTCGCGGAACGCGGAAAAACGAGCCCTGGCGCTGCGGAGCCTGCGCGAGAACCGTTTCCCGATCCAAACACGGTCCGACGGCGTCGACCCGCTCGACGTTGCGCGATTCGACGACCTGTGCGGTCGCCGAGACGGCGGCCGTATCGAGTTCGCCGAGTGCGTCGACGTGTCCGAGTAGATCGCCGAGCTGCCGGCCAAACGACTCGACCTCGTCGTCGGTGAGTGCCAGCCGCGCGAGTTTGGCCACGTAACGGATATCGATCTTATCGGATGACAAAGTCAGGGTACTCCGGATTCTCCGTGCGATCTGGGTGTGCGGCGCGTTCGTCGCCCGGCCACTGCGGCACCGGCGCGTCTTTGAACTCGGTCGCCGCGATGTGGTTGGCCATCGTGGACTCCCGATAGAGCGTTACCAGCGTCTCGACGTGTCCGGTATGCGGAAACATATCGAACGGCGCGACGACGCCGAGCCGATATCCATTGGCGACCAGAAACTTCAAATCCCGGGCCAGCGTCGCCGGGTCGCACGAGAGATACCACACGTTGGGCACCTCGGCGGCAACGACGGCTCCGAGCGTCACTTCGTCGGAGCCCTTGCGGGGCGGATCCAGAAAAACGATCTGCGCGCCGGCCAGCGCCTCGCGCCCCTCGGCCTGACGGAGCACATCTTCCACGCGGCCGGAGCGAAAGCGCACCCGTTCGCTCAGGCCGTTGAGCGCGGCGTTCTCGTTGGCTTCGGCAATGGCTTGCGGGCTCTCTTCGACGCCGAAAAGCTCGCAGCCGAGTTTGGCAAAATACAGCGCGAACGTGCCGGCCCCGCAATAGAGATCGACGATTTTTCGCGGCGCCTCCAATCCGCGCGCCATGAGTTCGAATATGCGCCCGACGATCTCGACGTTGACCTGAAAGAACGAGCCGGCCGAAACCCGGTAGCGCACGCCCGCAATCGATTCCTCGATCTGCGGCGAACCCGCAACGACGCGGTGTTTGCGGCCCATGATCGCATTCTGGCTCGTGAGATCGAACGAGTTGGTCAGGCCGACCGCGCCGCGCAGCCGCTCCAGCATGGCCGGCGCCGTTGTAGTGACGCCGTCGGAGGGCTGGGCGGTCGTAAAGGTGACCACGCTTTGATCGGTCGCCTTGGCACTGCGCGCGACGATATGCCGCGTCTGCTCGAATGCCGGTGCCGTTCGTGCGTCGAAACGCGCCTCGTTAAGCCGCCCGATGTGCGCGTTGAGCTGCGACGTCACGATCGGGCAGCCCTCGATCGGCACGAGATCGTGCGAGCGCTGCTGATAGAAGCCGATCTCCGGCACGGCCGCGCGATGCTCGACGACGAGCGACATCTTGTTGCGGTAGTTGCGCGGATTGATCATCCCGACCGGATCGCGGATCTCGATATCCGTAAAGCCGCCGATGCGCGCGAGCGCGTTACGCACGACGTCCTTCTTCCACGCGAGCTGGGCGGGGTAGCTCAAGTGCTGCACCTGGCAACCGCCGCACGTTCCGAATACCGGGCAGAATGGAACGGCGCGAAACGGCGAGGCTTTGGTGATCTCGATCAGCTCGCCGACCGCGTACTTCGGTTTGATGGCGTTGATGCGAACGCGGGCGCGCTCTTGCGGCAACGGGCCAAAACAAAAAACCACCAGCCCGCCGGTGCGGCCGACGGCTTGTCCGTTCGCGAGCAGATCGTTGAACCCGAGTTCGACGTGCGCCCCGACGCGCAACGGCGCGCCGGGAGGGCTAGGCGTTTCTCTGATCGTCAAGCGTTTTGAGCAGCGAGTTGGCCTCGTCGATGAGTTGTTGGATGCGTTGGCTCGTGGGATCCACGGGCCGCCGGTTCATCATGGCGCGAACGACGGTAAATGCAAGTGCGGCCGAGAGTCCGGCAACGCCGACCCAGATGAGCGTTCGCGTGAGCGCCTGCGAGTCGCGGCCGGTGCGCGGCGGAATCTGACCGTTGGTCGGATTCGTTTCGTTCGTGAATTGCGCTTGCGTCAAAATCTCCTACTCCTACGGGCCATCACGGTATTCGCTACGCGCACGCTCAATGTCTTTTCCGCGCTTCGCGCGAAGGCGCATCCATGACGAAGATATTCGCGATCGGATTGCTCGCCATAACACTTGCAGTGGTACCCCAATCCGCCGGCCCGGTGTCTGTGGCTTACGCGGGCTCGCTCGTTACGACGATGGAGGGTCCGCTCGCCCAAGCCCTGGCGGCACGGACCGGTTTGACGTTTCAGGGCGAAGGCAAGGGCAGCCGCGAGCTTGCGAATCTTATACGCGACGGCCTGCGGATGCCCGACGTCTTCATCACCGCCGATCCGAAACTGCTCGCGGGCCTGCCGGTCGGCTCGAGCGTTACGTTCGGGTCCGCGCGCATGGTCGTGGGATACTCGGCAAAATCGCCAAACCGCGCGCTTTTTGAAGAAGCGGCTGCCGGAAAACGCTCGATTCTCAACGTGCTGCTCGCGTCCGGCGTACGAGTCGGCCGGACCGATCCGCAACTCGATCCAAAAGGCCAGCGCACCCTCGAGGCGGCGCACCTCTTGGCCGCTTATTACCGCAAGCCGTCTGCCGAAAAAGCCCTTCTGGCCAAGGCCGAAGTCTTTCCAGAACAGGACCTGCTCGTGCGGGTCGAGAGCGGCGAACTCGATGCGGGCTTCTTCTACTCGACCGAGACCAGCGCCAAACAGTTGCCCGTGGTCGAACTGCCCGAGCAAGCCAACTTGGCGTCCAAGATTACGTACACCCTCGCGATTATGAGCAACGCCCGGCATCCGCAGGCGGCCCGCCGCTTCGCCGATTTTGTGTTGGACGGTGCGGGGAAGGCGATCCTCGAGCGGGCGGGGCTGCGCTACTTCCCCAGGCGCCCTTAACCCGGAACCCGTACCCTCGAAAGCGGTGCGGCGCCTTAAAGACCGCGCACGACGGCTGCTTTGGTGGTCGCTCTTGCTTTCGGTTCTCATTCACTTCACGATCGGGTCGTATCTGGCGACCCTCTTTTTTCGCCACGTCCTGCGATTCGGCGGCGAGCGGGCGCCGATCGTCGTAACCGCTCACGTCACCATCGAGCACCGGCCGCCGGCGACTCCCCGGCCCCAGCACACGCCGCAGCCGCGCCGCACCGCCGTGCGGACGCCTCGAACGATCGTCGTGCCCCGCACGGCTAACGCCGCGGCCGCCCCGTCGCAGCGATCGGCCGCGCCGCATCGCAAAGAACTCTCGCACTTCGATAAGCGCGCGCCCGCTCGATTGACGGCCAAGACGATCGCGCAGCAGGACGCCCAATTTGCCAAAACGATCGCGGATGCGAAAAAGGCGATCAACCCCGTAGCGGGCGCCACTTCGGGAAGGGTCGCCGCCGAGCCGCCCGCCCATTTCAAACGGGATCTCTCCGGCATTCCGGGCGCCGGCTCCGGGGACGGCTATCTCTATCCCGTCAAATCCTGGAAAGACGGGGGGTACGACTACTACTACGTGCGCTACCGGGTCACGTACGCCGACGGCACGCCCGAAGAGGGCATCGTGCCGTGGCCGATCCGCTACCTGCCCGGGGAAGATCCCTTCGTGCGAGGTATCCGGCGCATTCCGCTGCCGGGCCCGCTGGCCGACTTTCAACTCGCGGCCGGCGTGGCGATGCAGCCGCTGGTCGCGTATTGCTACGCACACCGCTTGCCCTATTGCCCGATCGATCATAATTAGAGCGTGTCACGCGCGCGCGAGCGGGGGTTTCACGCGCTCATGTGGGCGCTGCTGCTCTCGACGATCCTGCATTTCGTTTTCGGGCCGCTGTTGGCGGCGTTGATCTTCTTTCGCTTGCTCCCGAATCCGAACCAAGTGCCGATCGAGCGAGAAGTCGTTACCTCGTCGGCGATTCGCATCGAACGCCGCGCGCGCCCGCAACGGCTCGTTCGGCCGCAGCCGCGCCGGGTTGCGTTTCGACGGATAGCGGCGAAGGTGCCGCCCGCGATTCACGTGATCCACGTGAATCACGTGAATCACGTGGCTCACGTGAAGGCACCCCGGACGGAGCAGCCGCGGACGCTCACGCCGCAAGCCATCGCGCAACAAGAACAGCGATTCGCGCGAACGATCGCACAAACGCGCAAAGTTGACGATCCCGTTCTCGGAGCCGCACGCGCCACGCAGCCCCCGGTTTCGATCAGGCACTATCGCATCAACTTTGCGGGTGCGGCCGGCACGCCGTCGGTCGAAGTCTACGGCGAACCGATCAAATCGTGGCGCGAAGGCGATTGGGATTACTATTATATTCGCTATTCCGCGCTCTTCGGCGACGGCAGCGTGGAGAACGGCGTGATTCCGTGGCCCGAACGTTACCCCAACGGCGACGATCCGTTCGCCGAACACCGCGACCATTTCCCGGTCCGCGGGCCGTTACCCGGCTACGTCTTACCGCCCGGCACCCAACTCACGCGTTTTCTCCAAATGGTGTACCAATTGACGCCTCGATAGTTGAAGCGACTAGTGAAAGTTCCGGGCACGCACGCCATCGACGATGCCGTCGCTTTCGAAGGCCCAGAACTTGCGCGCGAGCACGTCGATGCCGGCGCCGTCCTTCTGCAGCTTGCCTTCGATAATCAGCGTCGACGATTGGCGGATCGTTCGGCGGTTGCGTTCGTAAACGTCGGGCCGCACGATGACGTTGACGAGCCCCGTTTCGTCCTCGAGCGTCAAGAAGACGAACCCCTTCGCGGTTCCGGGACGCTGGCGCGTTATCACCATGCCGCCGACGCGACAGATGAGATTGTTCGGCTGGGCGGCGAGCTGCGCGGCTTGCAGCACTCGTTCGCGCTCCAAAAACGGCCGGAAATGCACGATCGGCTGCTCCGTCGGCGCGATGCCCGTCGACCACAGATCGAACGCCGACTCTTCCTGTTTCGAGAGCGTTTTGAAACGCGCTTGCGGTTCGTCGACATCCATGATGCGCCCCAGTTCGCCGCGCGTCTCGCGCTCGTCGAGCCCGCGCAGCGCCCACATCGCATCGCGCCGCGCGGCAAACCAAGGCGCAAAGGCGCCGGCCGCCGCCAGATTTTCGAGCGCCTCTTTTTCCAGTTGCGTTCGCTGCGCGAAGGCACGAATATCTTCGAACGGTCCCTGCGCGAGCGCCGCTTCTAACCGCTCTTTCTGCGCTTCGCCGAGCCCCCGTATCACGTGGAACCCCAATCGCAACGCACCGTCGCTATCGACGCGGCTCCAGTACTCGCTCGCGTTTACGGCGACGGGTTTAATCGCGACGCCGTGACGGCGCGCGTCGTTGACCAGCACTTCGGTTGAGTAAAACCCCATCGGCTGCACGTTGAGGATCGCCGCCGCAAAGATCGCCGGGTAGTGGCACTTTACGTATGCCGACGCGTAGGCCAAGAGCGCGAAACTGGCGGCGTGCGATTCCGGAAATCCGTAATCGGCAAAGCCCTCGAGCATCTTAAAGAGTTTATCCGCGGCGTCGCGATCGATGCCGTTGCTCACCATACCCTCGACGAGCCGCGGATAAATCTCCTGCATGCGTTCGTGCGAGCGCTTATGCCCCATCGCGCGGCGCAATTGATCGGCTTGCCCCGGCGAAAACCCGCCCGCTTCGATCGCCATGCGCATTCCTTGTTCTTGAAAGAGCGGTACGCCGAGCGTTCGTTCGAGAATCGGTTTGAGTTTGGGATGCGGATAGGTCACCGGCTCGAGTCCGGCGCGCCGCCGCAAAAACGGATGGATCATCTGCCCTTGAATCGGCCCGGGCCGAATGATCGCAACCTGCATGACGATATCGTAAAAACACGTCGGCTTCATCTTCGGCAGCATCGACTGCTGCGCGCGCGATTCGATCTGAAACACCCCGATCGTATCCGCCCGCTGCATCATCTCATACGTCGCCGGATCCCCCGCCGGAATACTATGCAAACCCAATCCCCCTTTGTCATCCTGAGCTAAGCCTGCCCTGAGCTCGTCGAACGGTCGAAGGACTGCGTGAATGGCAAACGCTTCCCGCAACAGCGAGAGCATGCCCAAACCCAACAGATCGATCTTGATAAGTCCGAGGTCTTGCAGGTCGTCCTTATCCCATTGCACGATCGTGCGGTCGCGCATCGTCGCCCACTCCACCGGCGCCACGCGCACGAGTGGATCGCGCGTGATCACCATGCCGCCGGAGTGAATCCCCATATGCCGCGGAAACCCGTCGATGCGCCGGCAAAACGTCAAAAGCCGCTCGCCGGTCTCGCCGCCGCCCATCGAATCGGCGAGCGATTCACGTGCGTCGTATTCGCGCGCGACGGCGTCCACTTGGGCGAGCGTAAGACCGATCGCTTTGCCCACATCGCGAATCGCCGAACGCGTGCGATAACTGATGACCTCGGCCGCCATCGCGGCGTTACTGCGCCCGTATCGATCGTAGATATATTGAATGACCTTCTCGCGGTCTTGATGCGCGAAGTCGATGTCGATGTCGGGAATCTCTTGACGCTCTTCGGACATGAAGCGCTCGAAGAGCAGATCCATGCCGACCGGATCGACGGCGGTGATCCCGAGCGCGTAGCAGACCGCGGAATTCGCTGCCGACCCGCGGCCCTGGCAGAGTACGCGCAGTTCGTTGGCCGCGCGCACGATATCCCAAACGATGAGAAAGTATCCGGCAAGATCCATCTTGGCGATGATGCCGAGTTCGTATTCCAACTGCCGTTCGACCGCGCTGCTCAGCGGCATGCCGTACCGTTCGGCCGCACCTCGCGCTACCAGTTCGCGCAGATAGGTTTGACGCGTGTAACCTTCCGGTACCGGAAAGAGCGGGAACTGCCCGAGCAAACGGTCGAGCCGGAACCCGCACCGCTCGGCCACGTTCAACGTATTGCGAAGGGCGTACGGGTAAGGCTTGAAGAGCCGCCGCATCATCCTCGCGTCTTTTAAGTGATACTCCGCATTGGCGCGCAGCAGCGCATCGCTACGAGCCTGGCCGAGGTTCGTCTTCAGCTTGATGCATGCGAGGATGTCGGCGAGTTGCGCGTCCTCTTTACGCGCGTAAGCGACGCCGTTGGTAACCACGCACGGAAGCGATCGCTCCCGCGAGAGATCGAGCAATGCATTACACAGACGCGCGTCTTCGGCGTGCAGATGCTGTTGGAGTTCGAGATAGAACCGATCGCCGAATCGTTCGTGCAGCGCATCGGCTTCGCGCACGGCTCGCTCGCGATCGCAGGTTCGCAACGCGCGCTCGATCCGTCCGTTCGCACCGCCCGAGAGCGCGACGAGCCCGTCGCTGCGTTCGTCCAGATCGCCCAGCTGCAAGCGCGCATCGCCCTTGCTGCCCCGCATCTGCGCGACCGAGATCAGTTCGCACAGATTCGCATACCCGCGCTCGTTCTCGACCAGCAGCACGATCCGGGCGCCGTCTTCAAAGGTCAGTTCGCTGCCGAGGATCGCCGGCAGCCCTCGCAGCTTGGCATGTTTGGCGAAGCGGACCGCCCCATAGAAGCCGTCCCGATCGGTTATAGCGAGGCTCTTGAGGCCCAGCTCGACCGCACGATCCACCAGCTCCTCGGGGTGCGACCCACCCTCGAGAAACGTGAAATTCGACCAGCAGTGCAGCTCCGCATAACCATCCATGGGCCGCCATCGTAGTCGAACATGCGTTCGATCGTCAAGGGCAAGGCGAGCGGCCGGCTAGGGGACTCCGGGCTCTGGAGGCTCGGAGCGAAACCCGATTTGGGTTATGGGGAGTATGAAAACGATTACGGGCGTACACGACGCCCCTGCACCGCACTGGGTAGGCGACGGCTTCCATGTCCAATCGCTCTTCTCGTATGCCGACAAGCACGATCTTAGCCCCTTTATCTTGCTCGACCACGCCGCTCCGCGCGAATATAGCCCAACGTCGAAACAGCGTGGCGTCGGCTGGCATCCACACCGCGGTTTCGAAACAGTAACCATCGTCTATGCAGGCGAAGTCGAGCACCACGATTCGCTCGGTAACGGTGGCGTCATCGGGCCGGGTGATGTGCAATGGATGACCGCCGGCTCCGGCATTCTGCACGAAGAGTTCCATTCGCGCGCCTTTGCGGAGCGCGGCGGTCCGATGCACATGCTGCAGCTGTGGGTGAATCTGCCAGCCGCAAAAAAGATGACTGAGCCGGCATATCAGACGATTCTGAGCACCGATATCCCCGTCGTCGGTTTACCAAATGCTGCCGGAAGCGTGCGCGTGATCGCGGGCAAATTTGCGGCGGTTAGCGGCGCGGCGGCCACGCATACGCCGATGGACGTACTCGACGTGCGGTTGAAGGGCGGAAACGCTACTGCTATACCGCTCCAAGGCGGACGCACGCTAGCGGTCGTCATGCTTGACGGCCGCGTCGGTATCAATGATCGGGCCGCGGCGGAGGCTGGTCAGCTCGTGACGTTCGAACGGGGGCAAGCGGACCTGCACCTATCTGCGGAAACAGACTCGTCACTGCTTATCCTGAGCGGCAAGCCGCTCGATGAGCCGGTTGTCGGCTACGGCCCCTTCGTGATGAACACGCACGACGAAATCAATCAAACAATCCAAGACTTCAACGCCGGCCGATTCGGACGGCCGCTCCTTTTCGAGTAGGTTTACTGCGCGAGCGGGTAAAAGAGACGCATGAGCATCATCGCACCGGACCTGAATACGACGCCGCCGCGCAGCGGGCGCTTCTTGCTAGGCCGCTACACGTGGCTCGCGAGACTGGCCGACAAAGTGCGCGCGGAGCATGCCGGATTAGAAGGCGAATACATCGCGTACTGCGGCCTTTCGACGGGGTTTCTCGACCGTGCGGGCGTGAGCGTTGCCGACTTCGACAAACTCATTCGCGATGGCGCGAGCGATTCGGATCTCGCGGACTACTTCGACAAACACGTCGACGACCCGCACCGCGAAGCAGCCAATTCATACGTGCTCGACGACATGAAGTCGCACCTCGACAAGCAGGACGCCGAGGAAGGCCGCGCTTAAGGCAATCGCTCGAGCGCCTTCTCGATCGTACGCGTCAGGTTTAGCGTGGCCTCCGTCTGCAAGAGGATGAGTTGCCGAAGCTGCTGGCCTTCGTTCAACTTACTCTGTTCTTCGATATTTTCGACAAAGAATGCATCGACGTGCTTTTGCAGATCTGCGGTGGTCAACATTAAATGATGCTACTTTCGGTAGTTTGGCAGGCGGAAAGCCCCGGTTTTACGATGGTACCCAAATGCGACTGGTCTGCCACGCGCCGTCCTTCGACAAGCTCGTCCTTCGACAAGCTCAGGATGACAAGAAGGGGGCGTGTGTTGTCATGCTGAGCTTGTCGAAGCATGAGCTGTCGAAGCATCTGGGGGGCGGTTTTTAGCGCGATAGCCAGGCGCCGAGCATGCGGAGGTCGAGGCGGCGGTTGAGTTGCGGACATTCCGCGCTGCAGACGTGCAGTTGGCGGATCGCATCGTGCATCTGTTTGCGCGAACTCGCGAAGTAGGCCTCGATCGTTGGATGCGGATAGAACAACTCGTTGCGAATGCGCAGGCTCGCAAATCGCCGATGCGCGAAACGCTCGGATGACGCTTCGCCGACGAAGCAGGCTTTCAGGCCGATACCTTCGCCGTACTCCGCTTTGAGTTCTCGCAAACGGCGTTGCGGGTGTTCGGAGAAGCCGATCTTTACCGATGCGTCGTCGATCCGCATGAGATAGACGAAGCCGTAGTTATAGCCGCAAAGTTCTTCGAGCGGCGAGAGCAGATGATTGGTTCGCGTGCTCTCGCCGCTTTGCAGCCAATCCCACGCGACGCGCTGAAACCGTTGGCAACCGGTATCGGCTACTGCTTCAATCATAGGCTCCTCGAAGATACCAGCGTTCGCCTTGGCGATAGATGCGATACAGTTGACCGTCTTCTAATAATACGTCGTATTCGTCGCGGACGACCGGGCCATCGAACCAGCCTTCGTCGATGCGCCAGGGCCCCGCACAATCGGTCACGGCTCGTGGGGGCGATCCAACGAGCACCGGCTCGTTGGCCCGTATGACGACGTCGATCTCGCGCACCGCGAGCAACCGCAACTGCGGCACCGGATGCGCCGCATTCGCAGTTGTGGGCGCCTCACCCGCACCAACGGCAAAGGCTTCGGCGGTGAATCGCTGCTCGAAACAGTGGGCCGCTTGCGCGCGCATTCGCGTTCCGCTCGCACCGAGCGCGTTCTCCAGACGTGCGAGCGCCAGTGCGATCGCCTGCGGATCCGGTTCGCGTTGCGCGAAGAGCGTGGCGGGGGTGCCGAGCTCTTCCAAGCGCATGACCGCTACTCGCAAGCCCACGACCGGCGACTCGAACGCTTGCCCCTCGAGTTTCGCGCGTACGACATCGAGCATCATGCGCGAATCGGCCGTCGCTTGAGCCAGCCCGACCTCCATGCGGCGGTTATCGCCGCTCTCACATTCGAAACTCACCTGGACCATCGCCGCACCTTTACCCATCCGCGCGAGATCCGAACAGACGCGGTCGGTCAACATACGCAAGGCAAAGTAGAGCTGTTCTTCGCGATCGGCCGTGCCTTCGCCGTACATCGCTGCATCGATCTGTATCTCGTGCGCGCGCGGCAAGAGCGGCGTCGGGTCGTTTCCGTTGGCTCGCGCGTGCCACGTGGCCGCGCTCTTTCCGAAGCGACGGACGAGCGGACCATGCGGTAGGCGCGCGAGGTCGCCGAGCGCGCGCACGCCCAGCAGCCCCAAGCGTTCGATCGTCTTCGGGTCGAGATCGAGCAGTTCGACCGGCAGCGGCTCGAGCAGCGCGCGCACGTCTTCTCGCCCGCAAACGTATCCGTCGGCCACGCTGGCCGCCGCGTGCGCGAGAAACTTATTCGGTGCGATCGCTACGCGCAGCGGCAGATCGAAATCGCGCAGCACCGTATGCGCGCGCGCGATCCAATCGGATGGAGCGCCGTCGATGCCGCGCATCTCGAGATAGGCGAGCCCTTCGGCCGTGTCGTCGACCAGCGGCGAAACCGCATCGAGCGCGTCGAGCATGTCGCTCCAAACCAGATGCGAGCGAATCGGATCGTGTACCAGCACGCACGCGTCGTTAGCCGAGGCGCGCGCCTGCACGACCGTCTGTCCGACGCGCGCCCCGCATGCCGCGGCGCGTTCGTCGAGCGCGAGAACGCGTCCGCGATCGGGTTTATCGGCCAGCAGTGCCGCAACGTCGCCGAGATCGGGGCGATCGCGGCGCGCAACGGCGAGTGCGTAGTTGGGAACGTAGACGCAGAGCATAAAAAGACGTTCCTAATAGGCCACAGCAGTGAGCCGGCGGTTCCCGACGAGGCGCTCGCGTACGACTGCGCCGCTTCCGTTTGAGAGAACGCGCAGGCGGGCGATCGCGCCGGGTGCCGCACGGCGATGTTTAAGTACGCGCGCCGAGATATCGTAGCCGGCGAGTTCGCAGAAAGGTCCCGATTCGTTACACCAGAGCACGCGTTCGATCGCGCATCCCACGCGAGCGCTCGCAAAGTATCCAAGTTCGGAACGCGCCTCCGGCCCTAGTGTGACCAACAGCGCATCGGCTTTCTGCGCGAGTCCCGCCAACCGCGACCACACCGTTGCCTTGAGCGCGGCGCCCGGCGCGACGATCACTTCGAAGGCCCGCGACCGTAAGAGAATATCGGCCGCCCGGGCGATGCCCAGGGTCGTGGCAGCAGCCACCACCAGCAGCCGGTCCAGCCGCACTCCGGCCGCTGCCAGCGTGGGCGGATACAGCGAGCCATCGTCGACCACCGCCGCCAATCCCCGGCTGGTGGCGACCGCCAACAAGCCGGCGGCAATAGCCGTGCGGCCGGAGCTGAGGCCCCCTTCGAGCGTCCCGATCGCCCCGCGTGGAAAACCGCCGCCTAGGGCCCGGTCCAGCTCCGGAAAGCCGGTCGAAAGCAGGCGTTCTCCAGGCTGAACGATGGCGCGCGCGCTCCCCAAATCCATTCCGGCCTTAAGGGCCTGGAAGGCTGTTCGCCGGGGATCGGGTTCTATCGCCGCAAGCATGGGAGATCATCCTAATCGAACATATGTTCGATGTCAATCTCCTTGCTGTCAAGTCAACCGGCCGGGCCGCTCGCGAGAGCGGCCTTTCGATTTCCACCTGCATTGCCAAGAGACGTTCCGCCAGTCGTGTTGAATCGAGGGCGGGGTGCCCATTTTGCCAACGGCCACGAGACTTCGCGTTGGGATCGACGTCGGGGGGACGTTTACGGACCTCGTCGCCGTCGATACGGCTAGCGGCGAGATCGTCGCGCTCAAAGTTGCTTCCACGCCTCAGGCACCGGAGCGCGGCGTGCTTGAAGCTATGCGCGAACTGCGGGCACGGTATGCAACGGCCCCGCATATCGAATGGCTCTCCCATTCGACGACGATCGCAACCAACGCGCTGCTCGGGCAGATGCATCTCGAGTTGCCGCGGGTGGCGTTCGTCACCACCGAGGGGTTTCGCGACGTCATCGAGATCGGGCGGCAGAATCGCAGCGAAGTCTACAATCTGTTCGTGACGCGCCCCAAGCCGCTGGTCGCGCGTGCGGATCGCATCGGCGTGCGCGAGCGCATGGACTTTTCCGGCAACGTGCTCGTCGCGCTCGAAGATGCCGAGATCGAGCGCGCGATCGCCGAACTGCGCGCTCGTAACGTCGATGCCGTCGCGATCGGGCTGCTCCACGCTTACGCAAACGACGCGCACGAACGGCGCCTCGCGCGAGCGATCGCTCGCGCGCTGCCCGGCATACCGATTACGTCTTCCGCGGAGATCGATCCGGAGTATCGCGAGTACGAGCGCTTCTCCACGACCGTCGTTAACGCCGCGCTCTTGCCGATCGTCCGCCGGTACATCGAGCGGTTGGTTCGGGCGTTGCACGACGACGGCATCACCGCGCCGCTCTACGTCATGCAAAGCAACGGCGGCATGGCGACCGCGCAACGCGCCGCGGCGCGGCCGGCAACGATCATCGAGAGCGGGCCGGCCTCGGGCGTCATCGCCGCGGCCGAAACCGCGCGTCAATTAGCCCTCGAGAAAGTGCTCTCGTTCGATATGGGCGGCACAACCGCAAAGGCCGGCACGATCGCCGACGGCGCGGTGCAAGTCGTCGGCGAATTCGAGGCGGCGGGCTCCACGCACTCCGGACGCTCGATCAAGGGCAGCGGCTATCCCGTGCGTTTTCCGTTCGTCGATCTCGCCGAGATTAGCGCGGGCGGCGGCACGGTCGCGTGGATCGACGACGGCGGATCGCTACGCGTCGGGCCGCTCTCGGCCGGCGCCGACCCCGGTCCCGCCTGTTACGGACGCTCCGATCGCGCGACGGTCACCGATGCCAACGTCGTGCTCGGGCGTTTGAATCAAACGCACCTGGTCGGCGGGACGTTTCCGATCGACGCGCGCCGTTCGCGCGACGCGGTTGCGACGCTCGCGCAAGCGCTGCAGCTCTCGGTGGAGGCGGCCGCGAGCGGCATTCTTACGCTCGTCGATAGCGAGATGGCCAAAGTGCTGCGCATCGTCACGGTCGAACGGGGACTCGATCCGCGCGAGTTCGCCATGATCGCGTTCGGCGGCAACGGTCCGCTGCACGCCTGCGCGCTCGCGGAGGAGCTCGGCATCGCACGCGTGCTCGTCCCGCGCCATCCCGGCGTCTTCTCCGCCTACGGGTTGCTCGTCGCCGAAATGCGCGCCAGTTTCGTGCGGCCGGTCTTACGCGAACTCTCCGCGTTCGATTGCGACGAATTGCAAGCGCTCTTCGCCGGTCTGGAAGAGGAAGGCCGCCAAGCGCTGCGCGAGCAGGGTGTCGACGACGCCGCCATCGGTTTCGTGCGCGAATACGACATGCGCTATCGCGGACAGAGCTTCGAGCTCGATATCGAACACGGCGATTCGATCGATGCGATCGCCGAGAGCTTTCACCGCAAGCACGAACGCCGGTATGGATACGCGGTCCGCGACGAAGCGGTGGAGCTGGTCAACGCGCGGCTTACGGCAATCGGCAACCTGGCTCGTGCTCCGCGCGCCGATCGAACGCGTGCCGCCGCAACTCCCGCGCCCGCGCCGGCCACGCGCGACGTGTTTATCGACGGCGCTTTTCGGCCGACGCCGGTCTACACGCGCGAGCATCTTCCGCCGGCGATCGACGGGCCGGCGCTCGTCGAGCAATACGACACCTGCGCCTACGTCCCGCCGGGTTGGCGCGCGCAGGACGGGGATATTCTCACCCTGGAGCGTGCGTTGTGAACGAGACGGCCGGAACGATCGGCGATTGGGCGGTCGATGCCTGCGAGCGGGCGCGCGCGCACATGGAGCGCGCGCTGCGACGCTTCGAAAAGAAGCCGTCGGCAAAACGCGTTCACCGCGCCCGCAAGGCCGCGGCACGGCTGCTCGCGATCTTGGAGGACTTCCCGGCTTGCGTGGACGAGGAACCCGCCCTCGCGCCGCGCGTTCGAGCCTTGCGCAAATGGCTGGGAAAGGTGCGCGATGCAGACGTGCATCTGCAGCGGTTGCGCGCTTATCGGGCGGCCTCCACGCTCGAAGAGCGCGAGGCGATCGAACGCCTTCGCAGCGCCGTCGCGCGCCGCAAACGCAAAGCGGAGAACCGTCTCGATGCGTTCTTACGGGTCTCGCAATGACGCCGCGTCAATTGCGGATCGAGCCGGCGGACCCGGCCATCGACGCCCTGCGGCGCTCGCTCGGCGTGCGGTTTGCCGAAATGCTCGAGAGCGCGCGCGACCTCGCATCGCAGAACGACGACGCTCGCCTGCACGCGCTGCGGTTGGCCGGAAAGCGCTTGCGCTATCTGCTCGAGAGCGGCCACCGGAATCGGCCGGAACTTGGCGCCGCGACCGAGCGCCTCGCGCAGTTGGTCGGGGCCCTCGGCGACGTACACGATTGCGCGCTGCTGATCGAACTCGCGCGCGCGGACGGCGGCTCGTTGCTGGCGCGAATCGCCGCCGACCGTGAGAAACATCTGCTGCGAGCGCGCGCGCTCTGGATCGACGCGTTCGTCGAAGCCGGTCCCTTTAGCGGGCTGATCGCTTTTACCGGCTTCGGAAAACCCGTCGCATGAAGGTCGGTGCCGTCGACCCGATCGTGAGCGAAGTGATCAAGAGTTCGCTTATCTACGCAAGCGAAGAGATGGGCATCGCGGTTCGCAATAGCGCGTATTCGGCGAACATCAAGGAACGGCTCGACCATTCGTGCGCGCTCTTCGATCGGCGCGGCCGGCTGATCGCACAAGCCGAGCATATTCCGGTGCACCTGGGATCGCTGCCGTGGGGATTGCGCGCGACGCTCGATGCAATCGAGGCGCAGGACGGCGGCGTACGCGAAGGCGAGATGTGGGTCGTCAACGATCCGTATCTCTCGGGCACCCATCTCAACGACGTCACCGTCATTCGCCCGATCTATTTCAACTCGACGCTCGTCGGCTATGCGGCCAACAAAGCGCATCATACCGACGTCGGCGGCATGGTACCCGGTTCGATGTCGGCCGATGCGCCCGAACTCTTCGCCGAAGGCTTGATCGTGCCGCCGATTCGCCTCGTGCGCGACGATCGCGTCGTGACTTCAACGATCGCCATTTTTCGAGCCAACTCGCGTACGCCGCACGCGCGCAGCGGCGACCTCCGCGCGCAGCTCGCCGGCAACCACACGGGCGAGCGGCGGCTCCTCGAACTCTACGCCCGCTACGGCGAGCCCGTCGTCGAAGCGGCGCTGGAGCGGATCCTCAACGAAAGCGAACGCCGCATGCGCAACGCCTTGCGCGCGCTCGGCGACGGCGTCTTCGAAAGCAGCGACGTCCTCGAGGATCGCGCGGGCCGGCCGTCGATCCGCATCGCCCTGCGTTTGACGCTTCGCGACGGCAGCGCGCACTTCGATTATGCTGGAACGGCGCAGCAGGTCGCCTTTCCAATGAACGCGGTCTACGGCGTCACCCTTTCGGGCGTCTATTACGCGCTGCGCGCGGTCACCGATCCGAGTATTCCGATGAACGACGGCTGCTTTCGTCCGGTGACCGTGGACGTGCCCGTCGGTACGCTGCTCAATCCGCGCCGCCCCGCGCCCGTCTCCGGCGGCAACGTCGAGACCAGCACGCGCAACGCCGACGTCGTGCTCGCGGCGCTGGCGCTTGCCGCGCCCGATCGCGTGCCGGCTCCGAGCGGCGGTACGATGAGCAACGTGATGATCGGCGGCGTGCGGGCCTCGGGCGAAAGCTGGGCGTTTTACGAAACCAACGGCTGCGGTATGGGCGCGCGCCCCACGAGCGACGGCCTCTCCGGCATACAATGCCACATGACCAATACGCTCAACACGCCGATCGAAGCGATCGAGCGGGAGTTTCCGCTACGCGTCACGCGCTACGAATTCGCCGACGGTACCGGCGGCGCGGGGCGATTTCGCGGCGGCGACGGGTTGATTCGGGCGCTCGAACTCACCGACGGCAGCGCGCGGGTGTCGCTGCTCGCCGAACGGCATGCCGTCGCGCCGTCGGGCGCCCGCGGCGGCGGCGCCGGCGCAACCGGACGGCACGCACTCGTACGCGACGCGCGAACGACGGTGCTGCCGGCAAAGACGACGCTCGATCTCGTGCCGGGAGATACGCTCGTTATCGCAACGCCGGGCGGCGGCGGTTACGGCTGCGGCGACGGTGAGGGCGCGGGCGCGCCCGCGTTGTGACCGCCGCAGAGCGGAATCGCATTGCGAACGCCGGTCGCGGTAACGTCCTCGCGGGCCGAGATGCGCTGCTGGTAGGTTCCGACCTGACGCGGAAAAGCGAAGATCGGATTGTTGGCGAGCGCCGAGTCGGTGTTGAGCTTACTCACGTCGGGAAGTCCGCCGGGGTTCTTGCTCGGCAGGCCCGCGTTGACGAGCGAATCCGGCGCCGTCGTCGGCGAATCGGACGGCGCGTTGTGCGAGTTCGCGCCGCCACTGGACGTGCGTACGTCGGGGCTGAGCGCCTTGTCGTACTCGTGCCCGGCCGCCTGCAATTCTCCGAGTTGCTGCGTATCGACCAAGCCCGAAATCAAATCGAGCACGCCTTTTTGCTCTTGCAATACGCCGAGCAGCTGCGAACGCAGCGTTACGATTTGCCGGTCGTCCTTCGTTAACGGGCGGACGGGAAAGGCGGCGTTGCTGCCGAGCAGCGATTCGGTCTGCTGTACGTTCTGCACCATCGGTCCGACCATATTCTCCAGCTGCAGGACGTCGAGGTCTTCGGCGGCCTGGGAACCGTTGTGCAGCGCGGCCGCGTGATCTTTGGCAAACTGCACGAATGCCGGCTTACTCGCGGCAATGATGCGATCGTTATCGAGCACGTGCCCGATGGCGGGCGCGATATTCCGGCGAAACGCGCTGCAGAACGGCGTCGAGATCGTGTGCGCGATAGTTTTTAACGGCGTCGAGGTGGGCGCCGGGTGCGGCGCCGCCGCAGCAGGGGAGAGCGCGCCGAGTACGAGCGCGGCGACGTAGACACTGAGCATGCCGGTCACCTTACTCCGAACGTGGACGCTGGCCTGCTCGCCTTGCTCTACGTGCCCTTCCCCGCACCGAAATAATGGATCCATTTGACGATGAATTGCGGCGACGTTGCGAACGCGCTCGCATCGCCGTAGACGGCGTAGAGTTCGTTGGGACCCACGATTCGGTGGAACGCCGCCGAGAGGTTCCAGCCGCTTTGAAACGACGGTACTTGGTCGATCTCAAGCTCCGGCGGCGTTCCGATGATGCGCCGAACGCCGAGGGCGAACGATTCGTCGGGGCCGGCCTGATACGTATAGGCAACGCGCTCCAGCCATTGTTCGAACCGTCCGCCGCGATCGAGGAATTGCCGATTGTCGTCGAGCTCGCCGCTAACAAGTCCGCGTTTTCCGGCGCGAATCGTCGAAGCCAGCGATGACGAGTTCAGGCTCCCCGGTCCGAATCGGCCCGTATAGAACGCGACCGTGGTTGGCGTCGCGCCTTGCCCGTGCTGCGCGCCGTTGTTGACGCTTGCATTGGAGGCGCCGCTGCCGAACGTCACGGAGACCCCGTTCTGCGAAACCGGTGAAAAGACGCCGTTATTCATTCGTAAGAAACTCGAACCGGCGCTCAAGCTGACGTCGATCAGTCCCCGCGTCAGCAGATCGAAGGTGTAGTTCTGATCGGTTTGGTTGAGGCCGACGCCGGTGCCGTGGTAGCGGTCCACGAAACCCGACCACGTCACGCTGCGCAAAGGCCGGCCCGGCGCAAACAGGACGGCGTGACTATAGTAGGCCGCATACCCCGCGATATCGCCGTGCGAGACGAATCCGTCGTACGGGTTAAACTCGGACCCGATTTTGCGCAACGAGCCGAAGATGGCCGTCGTCTGGTTAGCCCATCCTCCGCCGCCGTCGTAGTATTTGGCGCGCTCCGGGTGAAGGACGTTCGTTCCCGAGTCGACTGCGTAATTAAAATAGGCGCTGAGATGCTTGCCGTCGCCAACGCTGAGCCCACCCTCGAGCGCGTCGTCGTGGAAGCCCGGCATGTTTACGGCGATGCGTTGAACCGAGCCGAAGATGGTATGCGCCCCGTTCGTGTATCGCAACGCCTGCGCGGAGTCGCTGCGTCCCACTCCAACGGCATCGAAGGCGCCGAATCCATATTCGCCCTGCTTGCCTTCTATCGCGTATCCGTCGCGAGGCGTGGGAATGCCCGGCGTATACAGCGTGGTGGTGTAGCCGCTGCAGGCGTCGCAATCGAAGTTATTATACGACGATTGGCCTTGCGTAAAGAACGGGCGTATTTCGCTAAACGAACGCCGGAAGGCCGTGGGCGAGATCGATTGCTGGTCGCGCTCCACGTTCGAATAGTCCGGATGAATCGTGGCGTAAAAAGAGGACGTCGCCGTTATCGGGATCGAGAGATCGAGACCGGCACGCGAGGTCGAGCCTCCGATGGAGGAGCCTGCGATCGTGCCCAAACCGTAGACGGCAACGCGCGATTGCGGGCGTACGGCAACGGTGCGCAAACCGGTCAGCGAACCGGCGTAGCGCACGTCGGTCGGGCTCGTGGCATTCGTGTCGTACGCGTACACGAACGTGTTGCCCGTCGACTCCACCGCTCGCGCGAATTGAACTTTCCACACTCCGGCCCCGGACGTTCCGCGCATCACGTCCATCGGAATTCGCATGACGACCACGTACCCGCCGGGAACGATTTTTGCAACCGAGGTCCATTTCGGCTCGTAGGCCGTGTTCTCCGACGAGAACTGATAGTGCGTGCCGATTGGATTGGCGACGAATTGGTATTGAAATCCATTTGCGCCGCCGGGCCAGAGCACGATTTGGACGTCGTCGTCGGCGCCGTAACCGGCGTTATTCGTGTGCTGGGTTGCGACGACGCTCTCGCTCTGGCGCGCATCGAAGGCGACATACAGAAAGGTCCCGTCGCTGCAAACGTAGGCCGTGGTAGCTTCCCGCGCGCGTCCGTGTGCGAGCAGATCCCAATCCATCGTTACATGCGCCGCCTTTTGCCAAGCCGGATCGGAAATATCCGCGATCGTGGGAGGCGCGCTCGCTACCCTTGGAACGGCGATCGCCGCCGGCGTGGCGGATTCGAGGGCCGCGGCCGACGCCGCCCCGGTCGTGACGATTGCGAGCAGAGCCGTGAGAATCCAACGCATCGCTACGGTCCGACCGCCCCATCGAGATTTGCGTGTGCGGCCGTTCGCAATGTAGCCGCGTCGACCGCCCGACAGTCGCGACGATTGCCGCGTACCTCGTCGCAGAGTTGAACCCCGCGCAGATCCGTTCCGCGCAGGTCGGCCCCCGCGAGGTCGGCGCAAACGATGCGTCCGATATTCTCGACGTCACCGTTATGCGAGATGTGTTCGGAGTGCGAGCACAGCGTCGCGCCCGAGACGTTGGCCCCACGCAGATCGGAATCGCGAAAGCTCGATCCGACGACGGCGATACCGTGCAAGTCCCGGCCGTGGAGGTCTACATGTTCGACGTCGCAGCCCGCGCATTGGCCGAGCAGCGCCCGTACCTGCGCGTCGGGCAACCCGGCGAAGGTGCTGCGGCTCAAGTCGACGCCCGCGAGTCGTGCGCCCTCGAACCGAGCGCCGTCGAGCTTCGCGTCGCGCAGATCCACCCCGGCGAGGCTCGCGTCGCGCAGATCGGCGCCGCGCAGATCGGCGCCGGTAAAATCGACGCCCGCTAGGTGCGCGCCGCGCAGATTGGCCGCGCGCAGATCGGCAGAACGCAGATCGGTCCCGACCCACTTTACGGCGTGCAAGTCGCGGCCGTGAAGATCCGTACGAGCGAGATCGCATCCGATGCAGACGGCCGGCAATCCCGGGGCCGGTGCCAGCGCGAGGGCGCCCGCGAGTGCGAGTTGGAAAAGGGCGAGCATTGAGGTAATCACTCCTTATAGAACCATGCAGAGAAGGAAGCCCGATCCCACGGGCCGGCATTTTATGAGGCGCACGCGGCTTGAAGTTAGGGCGTTCCCAAGTCTCGAAGTTTGCTGCCTACGATGCGGGTATGCGAGAGATCGACGTTGTGCAGATCGACGCCGGAAAAATCGCAGCCCGTAAACGTCGTACCGCTCAGACGAGCGCCGTCGAGCCGCGCTCCGTGCAGATCGACACCCGTAAACTGCGCTCCCGAGAGATCGGCGCCTCGAAGGTCGGCGTCTTGAAGATCGTCGCCCTCGAGCGAAACGTTACGCAGGTCTTGCCCGCGGAGGTCGGCATTTTTGAAATCGCATCCCATGCACCCGCGCAACACGGCGCGAGACTGCGCCGGCACCAGCCGCGAAATGTCGATATCGCAGCCGGTCATCTGCGTTCCCTCCAAATTCGCACCGGTAAGATCGGCGCCGCGCAGATTGCATCCTTCCATCGTGGCGCCGCGCAGGTCGGCACCGCGCAGATTGGCGTCGCTGAAGTCCACCCCGGTGAGCGATGCGCCGCGGAAATCCGCGTTCTGCAGGTTGGCTCGTTTGAAATTCGTCCCGAGATAATTTTTGTTGCGAAAGTTGTGACCGGCCAGATTGGCGCCGCTCATATCGCAGCCGGTGCAGCCGGCGCCCGTGAGACGCGGCATATGCCCGAAGACGCCTTGCATCTTGAGCATCGGCAGCCGCATCGAATCTTGGATCTGCGCCCGCAGTGCGGCGCGGTCGGGCACGACGAAGCGCTGTTCGGGTGAATCGATATGTATCGGCGGAATGTGAACGTGGATATCCCGCGCCGGCAGGTGAATGTGTCGTGCCGGAATCGTAACGGTACGTGTCTGCACCTTTACGATGCGTACTTCGTGCCGTACTCGAGTGGCTACGGGCGCCGGCCGCGCGACGACGGGCGGCGCGGCAATGCTCTCCTGCGGGAGCGTGAATGCGATCGATGGCGCCACCGTTTGCAGTCCGAAGAACAGCACGATCAGCGCCGCCGCAACCAAGCCCGTGGGTGCAAAATCGATGCAGGTGCGCACGTTGCGGCCGCCGCGCAGCAATCGCTCGACGCGAATCGAGAGGCTCTTGCGCGTAACGAAGACGCCCGGCGCAGCCATCGGCCGGTGCGGCCACGTGGTGGCTTCCGCCATCTTGGTGAGGCAGAACGCATACGGACGCACCTCGCGCGTCGTCGTGAGAACCCAATCGTCGCAGGCTACTTCGCGTTCGAGATCGAGCTGCTGCGCGATCCAAAGGATCGCCGGGTTGAAGAAAAACAACGCTTGCACGACTCGTTGAAATGCGTTGGTCCAGTCGTCTCCGCGACGGAGATGTCCGAGTTCGTGCAGGGTAATCTGATCGATTTCGCTGCGCGAGAGCGCCTCCAAGAGATGCTGCGGAATCAACACCATCGAATCGAAGAGACCGACGGCGATCGGCACCTCGATCTTGTCGGAGACGCAAAGCCGAACGTCGCGGACGCCCTTGGCGGCGCCTTCCCATTGCTTGAGGTGTTCGCGATAGTCGACCGGTAACGGCAACGCATCGCGTTTAAGCTTTTCCAGCCGTACGAGATTGAGGAGCAGGCGCCCGAGAATCGCAAGAGCCACCAACAGCCAAGCGGAAAAAATCACCAGCGCCGCGAGACTCGGGACGGCGACACGCAGCCGATCGGGGAAGCGAAACCCACTCGGCGACGGCGCCGCCTTCGAGTCTACTGCAGGCGACGCGACGCGAGCGTGCGTCGTTCGCAGCGTTGCGGCCGAGGGTCGTACGGCGTGAGCGGAGGTCAGCCGTACGCGCTCGTACGCCACATTGTGTTGGAGCGAGATGCGTGGAAGAGTCGTCGCCAGCGGCAACACGATCGCCGCGGCGATGGCAACGCACCACGCCGCATAGCGAGTTGCGGCATTGAGATTGGGAACGAAACGCAGGACGGCCCAGACGGCGATCGCGAGCAGCGTCGACTCCCACAAACTGTTAAAAAGGGTTGCGACGACCGCACGAGCGATCGGTTCGAGCATCGCTATGATCGCGTTCATTTGCCGTTTTCCTCGTACCGTTCGATGAGGGCCTTAAGCCGGCGCAGTTCTTCATCGGAGGGCCGCTCTTGCGCGACCAAACGCAACGCGAGTTCGCCGGAATTATCCTTAAAAAAACGATCGACGAGTTGACCGATCGCCGACTTTGCCGCCTCGTCCCGCGCGACGAGCGGACGGTACAAGTAGGCGCGTCCGTCCTCTTCGTGCGAGACGTAGCCTTTTTGTTCGAGTATGCGCATCGTCGTAAGCACCGTACTATAAGCGATCGGCGGCGGCGGGAGCGCACTCGTAACGTCCGCTACGGTCGCCTTGCCTTTTTGCCACAGGATCTCCATAAGCCGAAGCTCTCCTTCGGTGAGGATCGCGGACTTCTTACGTGCCAAAACGGGCCTCCAGGGATCGAAGTATTAATTCGTTAGTAGAATATATCGACTTTCGTTGGAAATGTCAATTAATTCTTTAATAGTAAATTACTCCTACCGGATCGTGGCGAACAGGGCCCCAATGATCGATCGAGCCACCCCTCCGCTGGCACTCGCGCTCGCCGCCGCCGCCGCATCCCGCCTTCATCTCGAGGAGCGCGAGACGGCGTTTCGCGAGTCGTTCGTTCCCGCGATCGGCGCGCTCGACGAAGCCGATCGCGAGTACCGTCGCACGATAGGGGAGGTGCTGCCGCCGCAATCCGCCGGCTCGCTGCTGGCCGCCATGGCCACATTTCGCGAGCGCGTCCACGAAATTCGCGAACGTACGCGACGCGAACTCGGCGAACTCTACCGGCGCTACGGCCGCTCGTACGGCTCGTTCGATCCGCTCAGCCCGAACGCACCGTTCGCGCACGGGGTTTCGCACGCCGACGGCACGCGCGTCGCGACGATCGCCGACGGGGCGCGTTCGCAAGTAGACAAGCTCCGGGGCGACGTCAACGAAAGCGCCATCAAGGGTCTCGAGCGCTCTGCAATCGACGCCTTGATCGTCGCGAAGCGGGGCCGGCGCGCGGCCTTCGAAACCGCCCTCGCCGCGGCACTCCAAGCCGCGATCGCTAACGGCGCAGCCGCGACGTCCTCCGAGTTCGACAAGGCGCTCTACGAGTTGACCCAACTCGCAGACAGCTGGTATTAATCGTGTCCGAGATTGCATTCCGTCGTGCGACGCGCGCCGACCTACAGCGAATCGTGGAGTTGCTGGCCGACGATCGGCTCGGCGCGACGCGCGAACTAGCCGAAGATCCGGTCCCGCGATGCTACGTAACCGCGTTCGCCGCGCTGGAGTCGGATCCGAATCAGCAGCTGATCGTCTGCGAGCAAGACGGCCTCGTCGTCGGGTGCCTGCAGCTGAGCTTCATACCCGGGTTGAGCCGTCGGGGTGCCTGGCGGGCTCAAATCGAGTCGGTGCGCGTCGCGTCGGCCTCTAGGGGGGCCGGGCTCGGAGAGCGGCTGATGGCCTTCGCTATCGATGCGGCTCGAACGCGCGGCTGCAGCATCGTGCAACTCACCACGGATAAAGCGCGTCCGGAGGCTCGCCGCTTCTACGAACGCCTCGGCCTTGCCGCTACCCACGAAGGGATGAAGCTTAGCCTGCGATCTCCGACGTAACGTTCTCGAGCTGCTGCTTTTCCTCGCCGCTCATGACCATCGTAAGGTCGAGCAAAATGATCAGACGATCGCCCACTTTACCGACGCCCTGAATGTACTCGGTACCGACGCCGGCGATCATATCCGGCGCATCCTCAACGTGCTCGATCGGAATGTTCAATACTTCGGAGACCGAGTCGACCACGATGCCGACGCGCTTGTTGCCGATCTCGGTCACGACGATGCGCGTGCTCTTCGAGTGCTCCGCCCGCGACATGCCGAATCGCGTGCGCAGATCGATGATCGGAATCAGCTGTCCGCGCAGGTTGATGACGCCTTCCATGAACCGCGGCGCTCGCGGAACGTGCGTGATCTCGACCATCCGGATGATCTCCTGCACCTGCGAGATATCCACGCCGTACTCTTCGCTGCCGAGATGAAACGAGACGACTTGCACGCGTTCGCCCGAGAGCTGTACGTTCTCGTGGTCCTGCGACCTGGATCGGGTGTGAGCGGAGCCCGTTGATGCGAAAGACATCGTTGACATGGTTAGACCCCCGAGTATTCGGCGCGCGCAACGCGGCCGCTGGCGTAAGCTTCGGATACGAGCGAGTGAACGTCGATGATCAGCGAGATGGAGCCGTTCCCGAGGATGGTCGCTCCCGAGATGCCGGCGATACGTCCGACGACGTCCGAGAGCGGTTTGATGACGATCTCTTGCTCGCCCTGAAACGAATCGACGACCAGCCCTACCTGACGGCCCTGCAAACCGACGATCACGATCATGACCTTGTCCGGGTCGCGCGCGCCGGCGAGTTCGAAGAAGTCGGCGACCCGCAAGAGCGGCACGACCTGACCGCGCAAGGTGATCACTTCGCTGCCGTGGACCGTGCGAACGTCGCGCATCTCGACGCGCTGCGACTCGATGACCGAGTCGAGCGGGATGGCGTAGAGTTCGTCGGTCACGCGCACGAGCAGCGCTTGGATAATTGCCAGCGTGAGCGGCAGTTTGATCGTAAACTTCGTTCCGCCGCCGGTCTCGCTATTGACGTCGAAGACGCCTTTGAGGCGCGAGATATTCTTCTTCACGACGTCCATTCCAACGCCGCGCCCGCTAACGTCGGAGATAACCTCCGCGGTCGAGAACCCCGGAGTAAAGATCAACTCGATGATCTCGCGATCGGTCAGCCGGTCGTCGGCGGCGATCAACCCTTGCTTGATACCGCGCGCGCGCACCGCCTCGAGATTGATCCCGGCGCCGTCGTCGGCGACCTCGATGATGATTTGATTGCCCTCGTGGTACGCGTTGAGCGAGAGGGTGCCGGCGCGCGGCTTGCCGTTCTTCTCGCGAACCTCCGGCGTTTCGATGCCGTGGTCGACGCAGTTGCGCAAGAGATGCATGAGCGGCTCGCCGACTTCGTCGACGATCGTCTTGTCCAGATCCGTCTCCGCGCCGGAGATGCGCAATTGCACTTCTTTGCCGCGCGCCTTGGCCACGTCGCGAACCAGGCGCGGAAAACGATCGAAGACCTGCCCGATCGGCACCATGCGGACCTTCATGATCGATTCTTGGATTTCGTTGGTCGTACGCGCCAAGAGGGCCGAACTCTCGGCAAGATCCTTGGCTAGCGGCGCGATCGCTTGCGCGTCGCCGTTGAGGCGCGCGCCGTTCTTATCCGATAACGTGCGATCGAGCGTATTGGCGATATCGGATATGCGCGTGCGATTGATCACGAGTTCGCCGACCAGATTGAGCAGCATGTCCAACCGCTCGATATCGACCCGGATCGTCTGATGCGAACCCGTGCGCTTTTCGCGCTTCTCGGCCGCTCGCGGCAGCGAGGCGGGCTCGGCGACGACGACCTCCGCTACGACGATCTCCGCTACGGCAGCGGGGCCGGGTTTCGCGCGCTGCGCCTCTTCGAGCAGACGCTCGATCTCGGCCTCGAAAGCTTCCGCGTCGCCGGCACTCGCGGATTGCACGGCCCGTTCCGAAACTTCCTCGAACGGCGGTTCGGCGCCGGCGATCCCGTCGATCATCTGCGACGTCTCCTCGTAGACGGAGACGAATTGATCGAGTCGCGCCACGTAGTCGCCGAGTCCCTCCGGAACGACCGCATCGCCGATCGCTCCCTCGACCAGATCGGTGAGGAAATCGCGCCCCGAGAACAGGATGTCGACGCATCCCTCGGAGAGAGGCATGCGGTCTTTGCGGAGCAGATCGCAGAGGTTTTCGAGTTTGTGCGCGAGGTTTTGCACTTCACCGAACTGCAGCATGCCGGCGCTGCCTTTTATCGTGTGAAGCGCCCGGAAGAGCGAGTTTACGATTTCCGGATCGGGGTGTCCGGATGCGACGAGGTCTTCGAGTTGCAACAGATCGGCATCGATCTGTTGCAATAACTCTTCGGTTTCGTCGCGAAAATACGCAACGAACTCCGAACGATCGAAAACATCTTCACTCATCGCGCCCGAAACATTTTCGGTGCGGTCCTACTCCACGCCGAAGACGGAGAGGAGCGGTCCGAGCGATCCGGTTTCGGGGATGAGGATAAACTGGCCCGCGACCACCTTCTCCTTATCGAGAAACGCGCTCTCGATCAAGAACACATCTTGATCGGGCAATATCGACATCAACGTCCGGAAGGCCGCTTGAATCGTGCCGTAGGAGAGCGTCGGAACCGAGGGCAGAACGCTATGACCGGTCAGGTTGATGATGGCCGTCAGATACGAACCGGCGATGATGTTGCCGATCTCCTTGAGCGTCGAATCCGCGATCGAATCGAAAATCTGAATGTCGCCGATCACGCGTTTGAGAAAGGTGCCGACGAAATCGAGCGCCTGATCGCGATCGAAAAGCACGACCATCTGACCCGGCGTTTCGCCGCGGACGTACATGTGCAGCGCGGCGACCGTGCGGTTTTCGTGCCCGACGCGCGATGCCAAGTCGCGAAATTTGACGACGTCGATGCGCGGTTCGCTCAGGTTAATCTTCGTATTGAGCAATTGAGAGAGCGCCGTCGCGGCATGTCCGGCGCCGATGTTTCCGACCTCTTTGAGCGCGTCCTTTTGGAGATCGCTCAGTTTCATCGTCTCGGTACTCACGTGAGCACCTTATTGATGGTTTCGAGGATCTTCGGCGGTTGGAAGGGCTTGGTAATGAACGATTTCGCACCGGCCTGGATGGCCTCGACGACCAGCGCCTGCTGCCCCATGGACGTGCACATAATGATCTTGGCTTCGGGATCGTGGCTGATGATTTGACGAACGGCACTGATGCCGTCCATCTCCGGCATGACCATGTCCATGGTCACGAGATCGGGCGTCAGAGCCTTATACTTGTCGACCGCCTCGAGGCCATTTTGGGCTTCGCCAACGACGTCGAATCCGTTCTTGCTCAGAATGCCCTTAATCATCATCCGCATGACGACCGCGTCGTCGACGATGAGGACCCTCTTGCTCACTGGCTGCTCCTTTGAAAATGGGGCACGCACATCGCTATAACGAGCGCGTGCTCTCCTTGAACTTCATCGGTAGAATCCCACTAGTACTTTAAGGCCATCCGGGGCGCTTCGCTAGGCGAGGCCCCGGTTGCGAAGGTCGGCTTGCCGCCGGTGGATGAACTCCAGGATCGCGCGCTCTTCGTCCTCGCGCGTGCCATGCAGGCGCAAGCCGTGAGAGAATTTCCCCGAGGTTGGGATCTGCTCGACCCGGACGACTTCGCCGAAGACCTGCAGCGGTGCGAAATCGGCACGCAGCTGGAGTTTAAGCTCGAGCATCTGCCCGATCTTGAACCGGCGATCGGTAATGAGGGAGCAGCCGCCCCGGCTGATATCCCGGACGCTACCCTTCATGAACTCGCCCACGCCCTGGCAGCTGGGGGCGAATCGCCAGAAGCCGGGGACGAGCGTGTCGAGGCGGAGGCTGGCGCGCTTTTGACCGTCTTCCGTGCCGCCGCCCAACGGTTCGATGAAGGTGGGTAGTTCGAACCGGGTTCGCCCCCCGCCGAATCCGACCACCCGGGTCGAAAAGCGAAAGCGGCCGTGCTCGTTTTGATAGATGAACGCGGCGGTCTCGCCCGCTCGTCCGAGAGCCTCGCCGGTCACGATCTCTTTCTCGCCGATATCCTCGATCGAGACCGATTTCATCGAACGCCCCATCACGGTAACGTCGACGAACGCGTGTATCGCGGGAAGCTGCTGCGCATCGAGTTTCTTCTTCTTCTTCGCATTCGCGCCGCCAAACAACTTAAATATCACGGTGCCGCGCTCCCCATCGGTTCGTTCGCCTCATCGGTCGTCGAGATCTGCCCGATCGATTCGACGCGTAAGCCCGGCGCGATCTCCGAATAGGAGAGCACGACCAGTTGCGGGGCGGCCCGTTCCGTCAGGCGTTTGAGTGCCAAGCGCACCGACGGCGAAGCCAAAACGATCGGATGCAAGCCCGCTCCCTGCGCCGTGGCCATTTGCTTGGTCAGCGACGAATAGATCTTCGCAACCGTATTCGGATCGAGCAGCGCGTAGGCATCTTCGCCGCGGCGCACGGCTTCGCCCAGCAGCGATTCCAGGCGCGGATCGACGGTGATGACGGAGAGCAGGCCGTCCTCGGCATACTCGGCGCAGATGTGGCGCGCCATCGCGCCGCGAACTTTCTCGGTGAGAAAATCGACGTCTTTGCTGACGCGTGCGGCGTCGGCGAGCGTCTCGAGAATCAATAAGAGATTGCGTACGGGGATGCGCTCGCGCAGCAAGTTCTGCATGACGCGTTGGATTTCGCCGACGGTCAACAGATTCGGCACGAGTTCTTCGACGACGACGGGGTAGTGCGTCTTGACGTTGTCGAGCAGCGCCGAGGTTTCTTGGCGGCCGAGCAAATCGGGCGAGTGGTTCTTGATGATCTCGGTCAGGTGCGTTGCGATAACGCTGGTCGGATCGATCACCGTGTAGCCCGCCATCTCCGCCTCCGCTCGCGAGGATTCGGGAACCCAGAGCGCCGGCAGATTGAACGCCGGCTCGGTCGTCGCGATCCCGTCGATCGGCGCGGTCGCCGTTCCCGGGTTCATCGCGAGCAATCGGCTCACCATCACTTCCGCCGAGGCGACCTCGAGACCGTAGATCTTTACGACGTAGCTGCTGGGTTTGAGCTGCAGGTTGTCGCGCACGCGAATCGGGGGCACGACGATGCCGAGATCGCGCGCGGCGTGACGGCGAATGAGCGTGATGCGTTCGAGCAAATCGCCGCCCTGTCCGACGTCGACGAGCGGAATGAGCCCGAAGCCGATCTCTAGCTCCATCGGATCGTAGGAAAGCAGCGGTATGACGCTCTCCGCACCCTTGGCGATCGGCGTGCTCGAGCCGCCGGCCACGGCCGCTGCCTGCGCTGCGCTGGGCAGCACGCCGCCCGGGCCGGCGGCCGCCGTCATCCGGCGGCGGCGCAGCCAAAACACGAAGAGCAAGAGCGAGATAGGGAGCATAAACCAGCGCGCCAAACCCGCCAAACCGAAGATCCCGGTCATGATGGCCGCGATCAGGATCGCGGTCGGCTGCGCGGCCAGCTGTTTGGTTAAATCCGAACCGAAGTTCGATTCGGATGCGGCGCGCGTGACGATGATGCCGGTCGCCGTCGAGATCAGCAATGCCGGGACTTGCGTGACGATGCCCTCACCCACGGTGAGCAGCGTGAAATGCTGCAGCGCCTGGATGATTCCCATGTGCTGCTGAAAGATGCCGACGATGAAGCCGCCGACCGTGTTGATCGCGACGATGATGAGCGCCGCGATCGCATCGCCGCGCACGAACTTGCTCGCGCCGTCCATCGCGCCGTAGAAATCGGCCGAACGCTGGATATCCTTGCGGCGTTGGCGTGCGTCCGACTCCGTGATGAGCCCGGCGTTAAGGTCCGCGTCGATCGCGAGCTGTTTGCCCGGCATGGCATCGAGCGTGAAGCGCGCGGCGACTTCGGCGACGCGTCCGGCGCCGTTGGTGATGACGACGAACTGAATGACGATGAGAATCAAGAAGATCACGAAGCCCACGGCATAGTTGCCGCCGACAACGATATTGCCGAAGAACTCGATCACCTGGCCCGCATAGCCATGGAGGAGGATCGCGCGCGTCGCGGTGACGTTGAGCGAAAGCCGGAAAAGCGTGACGATCAACAGCAAGGTCGGAAACACGCTAAACTGCAGCGCGTTCTCCGCGTACAAGCTCGTGCCGATGATCAGCAACGCGATCATAATATTGAGAGAAAGAAACAGATCCAGCAACTCGGGCGGGATCGGCACGATCATCAAGATGACGAGCATCACCGAAGCGCCGGCCACCCAGATGGGTGCACTCGCTCCAATACGTGTGACGATTCCCCCCGATGAGGGAGCCGGAACCTGCGTACTAGCCACGACTCTCTGTCATCCTGAGCTTGTCGAAGGACGAGAGCTTGTCGAAGGACGAGAGCTTGTCGAAGGACCAGGCCATTAGGCGATGGTCTTTCGTTTGAGTTTGAAGACGAAGGCAATCACTTGCGCGACGGCTGCGTACATGTTCGGCGGAATCGCCCCATCGAGGTCGACCTTCGCGTACAGCGTCCGCGCGAGCGGCGGGTTCTCCATGATCGGCACACCATGTTCTTCGGCAATCTCGCGGATTCGCTTAGCGATCAAGTCCGCGCCCTTGGCGACGACGACCGGGGCATCCATCTTCAATTCGTCCCATCCGAGCGCCACGGCGTAGTGCGTCGGGTTGGTAACGACGACGGTGGCGGTGGGCACGGCCGACATCATCCGCCGGCGGGCAAACTCGCGCTGGCGCCGTTTGAACGCGCCCTTCGCCTCGGGATTGCCCTCGGATTGACGGTACTCGTCCTTCACTTCTTGCTTGGACATCTTGAGGCTTTGCTCGTTGTTCCACTTCTCGTAGCCGAAGTCGAGCAGCCCAACGGCCACCAGTAGAAACCCGAACTTCCAGCCGATCCCGAAGACGATGTCGTTGACGTAACTCACCATCGCCTGCGGCGCGAGGCCGGCGAAACGATAGAACATGTCGAGGTTGCCCGCGATGCTCGTGTAAATGATGATGAAGACGGCCGTGAGTTTGAGCAGCTGCTTTACGAGATTGACCAACACTTGCTTGGAAAACATCCGCTTCAAGCCGGTCGCCGGGTTGATCTTGGAAAAACTCGGCGTGATCGACTTGAGCGTGAAGAGGACGCCGACTTGCAGATAGTTTGCGAGCAAGCCGATACCCAATGCCGTTCCGAAAAGCACGAGCAGCAACATCGCCGCGCCGCCGAACGCCTGCACGAAGAGCATCCACACCGAAACGATCGTAAATTCCTGACGCTGGTGGAGACCGACGAGGATGCTCTGCATCGTCCCGCCGATGCCGCCGAGGGCCTGCATCATGTTCGAGTGCAGCACGAATACGACCGCTAGAAAGATCGCGGCACCGGCAAGGTCTGGACTCTTTGCTACCTGGCCACGCTTGCGCGCTTCTTCTTTGCGCTTCGGAGTGGCTCTTTCGGTTTGTTCTGGTCTCGGCATAGAACGGCGCCCGTGAAGAGCGCCTACAGCTATCATCGGTTGGAAGGGGCGTAGCCTTCAGCGCGCAACGCAGTCTTTACGGCGCGGACGGCGAATAGCGCCAGGTCGTTCCACCCCCATCCCAAGGAGAGTACATGCGGCCCAACGCCCGGCTCAGGACGAGTTTTGCCACCCTCGCCCCCCTCGCTCTACTAAGCCTGCTTGCTCTTGCCGCCTGCGGCAAGGGCGGCACCATAAACGCGGTTCCGACCGCGCAACCGTCGACGGCACCCACCGTCTCCGGCGAATTCGCCGTGCCCACCGCCGGCTCGCAGCCGGAAGGCCTCACGCGCGGTCCCGATGGATTGATCTATTTTACCGAGCAGGCCGGCAATAAAATCGGCCGCATCGAGAGCAACGGCAGCGTCACCGAGTATGCGATGCCGACGGCCGGGAGCGGCCCCTATGCGATCGCGACCGGGTCCGACCACAATCTCTGGATCACCGAACAGGCCGGCAACCGGATCGCTCGCATGTCGACCAGCGGCACCTTCACCGAGTACGCGATTCCCGCGGCCAACGCAGGCGCGGCCGGAATCACCCCCGGTCCCGACGGTCAACTGTGGTTCGCGGAGAAGAACGCATCGGCGATCGGGGCCATCAATCCGATGGCGGCGACGCCCGCAGTCGTGCAATATCCGACGACGACCGCCAACGCGGCGCCGACCGATATCGTGGCCGGGCTCGACGGCGCGCTGTACTTCACCGAGGCTGCGGCATCCAAGGTAGCTCGCATCACGACCGCCGGTGCGATCACCTTCGAGACGCCGACGACGAGCGCCAACGCGCAGCCCGGGTCCATCGCGATCGGTCCCGACGGCCAGCTGTGGTTCGTCGAAACGGGCGCCGTCAAGCTCGGACACATGACCACGCAGGGCACGATGGATCCCGAATCGTCGCTCGCACCCGCGACGTCAGCCAGCGGGCTGGTCCTCGGCACCGATAACGCGTTCTACTTCCTCGATCCGCTCCAGAACAAGGTCGGGCAAGCGACGATCCTCGGAACGCCCGGGGTTAAAGAGTTCGCCATCACCACGGCGAACGCGCAACCCGCCTTTGCGGCGTTAGGCTCCGACGGCCGCGTCTACTTCACCGAGACTGCGGCCGGCAAGATCGGTCAGCTCAGCTACTAGAAGCAACGGCAACGCCGTAGGAGGGCGCGGTTGCGCCGCATCTCTCTACGGCGTTGGCGACGGCAGCGGGGACGAGACGACCATGCCGCGCATCACCGCGTCCATTTGATGCGGGATCTGCGCGTAGAGCTGGGGCGCCACGCCCACCAAAATCGGCACGCTGATTGCGAGCATGATGAGGCCGATGCCGATTTGCAGCGGAAAGCCGACCACGAAAACGTTCATCTGCGGGGCGACGCGAGCCATCAACCCGAGGGCCACGTTGACGAGAAAGAGCGCGATGGCAGGCGGCGCGGCGATCTTAAAAACGATCCAAAACGACTGACTAAAAAAAGCCACGATGTTCCCGGCAACGCTCGGGTCGAGATTGATGTATGGAAGCGGCAGCAGGTCGAACGAACCGCCGATGCCCTGCAAGAGCAGCAAGTGCGAATTGCTGATAAGGAATACCAGCGTCGCCAAAACGAGTTCGAGTTCGCCGAGCACGGTTACCGACTGCTGCGTCGTGGGGTTGATGATGTTGGCGACCGCGAAGCCGATTTGGATATCGAGAAGCTGCCCCGCGAATTGGATCCCGGCGAAGACGAGTTGCGCTACGAAGCCCACGATCAGTCCGAGCGCGACTTGACTGATCGCGGCAACGACCAATTCGCCCATGTTGCCAAACGGAGCGATGGCCGGCACGGTGCGGTAAAGCAAAAACGCGATGATGACGGCGATCGCGACCTTCGAGTACGACGGTATCTGACTGGCTGAAAAGATCGGAAAGACCGCGAGCATCGTTGCGGTGCGCATCAGTACGAGCAAGAACGTTTCGAATTGAGCCGCGCTCAGCCCAAAAACATCGGGCATGCTACTTGACGAACGAACCGACGTGCGTAAAGACGCGGCTCGTGAAATCGGTCAAGATTGCGAGCATGAACGGGCCGAAGAATAGGAGCGCCAACGCGGAAACGAGGATCTTCGGAATGAACGTGAGGGTCGGTTCTTGGATTTGCGTCACGGCTTGGAAAATCGAGATCGCGAGCCCGACCACCATGGAGAGCAGCAGCACGGGTGCGGCGACCACGAAGGCCACGAAAATCGCGTCCCGGCCTAAGGTCATCGCGTCGGCGTAGTTCATCTATAGCTCTGAAAGATCGCCGACACCGTGAGGTTCCAGCCGTCGACGAGGAGGAAGATCAAAATCTTGAACGGCAGCGAAATGATCACCGGCGGAATCATCATCATGCCCATCGAGAGCAGGATCGCCGCGACGACCATGTCGATCACGATGAAGGGGACGTAGATCGCGAAGCCGATCTCGAAGGCCGTCTTCAATTCGGAGATGACGAACGCGGGAATCAGGATGTAGGTTGGGACGTCTTTTTGAGCCGCCGGCTGCGGTTCTTTTGCGAGCCCGTAAAAGAGCGCGATATCTTTTACGCGCGTTTGCTTGAACATGAACGCGCGCAGCGGCCGCGCCGCGCGATCGAGCGCGACGGGCTGCGAAATCTGACTCTTGAGGTACGGCTGGAGCGCGTTCGCGTTCACGTCTTTGATTACGGGGCTCATGATGAAGAACGTCAGCAGGAGCGCGAGGCCCACCAGCACCTGATTCGGCGGAACTTGTTGAGTGCCGAGTGCCGTTCGAACGAACGAAAGTACGACGATGACGCGAGTGAACGAGGTCACGAGCACGAGCAGCGTCGGCGCGAGCGAAAGCACGGTGAGCAAGAGCAGGATCTGCAGCGACGTCGCAACATCGCGGGGGTTGTGCGCTTGGCCGACGCCGAAGCTGATCTGCGGAATCGGAACGATCGGCGCGGTCGGCGCGGTCGCCGCGTTCGCGATCGCGGGAACCACCCAAAGCGCGAGTACGGCCACGCCGCCGACGGCAAAGAACAAGCGATGCCGGGTCCACAGACGAACGAGCAACGCGCGGATCATTGCTGGGGCTTTCGCAGATTTCGCCATAGCGCTGCGAACGATTGGGTCTGTGTGGTAAAGAGATTGCGCTGTTCGGTCAGCCACGGCTCGACGTTCTCGGCCGGAATCTCCGCCAGGGTCTGAAGGTGACCCGCTCCGCCGCCGACCAAGAAATAGCTATTGGCCACCTTGATGACGTGCAAGGTCGTGTTCTGGGAGACGTACGTGGACTCGACGACGCTCACCAGACGCTTCCCGGTCGATGCGATCAAGCGGCCGCGGCCGAGAGCGCGAGCGACCATGTATAAGCCGGCGAGCATGACTGCCACGACGAGCAGCATGAGGATGTAGTGGCCCAAAAAACCTGATGACATGATGGGCCCTACCCGACGTTCGGGTTGAGTTCGCTAATCTTTACCGCGAACTTGTCGTCCACGACGACCACTTCGCCGCGCGCGATCAAGATGTTATTGACGTACAGGTCGATCGGGTCCGTCGAGAGTTTGTCGAGTTCGAAAACGCTTCCGGGTGCGAGCGCCACGACATCGCGCAACGTCAAACCGGTTCGGCCGAGAACGGCGCTGATCTGCAGCGGCACGTCGTGGACGAGGTCCAGATTTGCTCGGCCGGGCTGCGCCGCGCGCGACGGCGTCGGCGTCATCGGCGTGAACGTCACGGCCTGCGCGTTTGGGGCCTCGCGCTTGGGCGGCCCCTTCGCCGCCGGCGGTGCGATTTTCGACACGGCGATCCCGTCGAAGTCGATCGCGACGTGCGCCGCGATCTCGCCAACTTGGATCGTGCCTTCGTAGGATTCAAACGGCGGCGGCGGTACGTTCGTCGCGTCGTTGCAGAGCTCGGCGTGAATGCCGTCCGCGCTCGCGCCCAGTTCCTTTGCGAGTTGCTCGGCCATGGCGGCCGCGATCTGCGAGACGGTCTCGGAGACGATCGAAAGCTGCATCGCTCCGAGCTCGCCGCCCTCATCGGCCCCGCCGAGCATCAAGGCGACGACCCGCGCGAGATCGGCCGACCCGAAACGCACGACGAGTTGCGCGCCGAGCGACGGCACGCCGGCCACCGTTACGAGGTGGCCTTCTTCCATTCGAATCGAGCCCTCGTGATCGTTGCGGTTCGTGCCCGACGCACCGATGGGCTCGTCGACGAGCCGTCCGAGAACCGTACCGGCTGCGGCCAGCATCGAATCGGCGAGTTGTTGAATATCCGGCATTAAACTCTTCCGTCCTCGTTCGCAATGAAACCGGCGACTTGAACGGTGATTCGATCCCTGTTCACGCCGGGAAACACTTGAAACTTCTCGCGATCGTTGACTTTAGCGACGAGCGGCTGGTCCGTGGGCTTATCGAATAAGATCACGTCCCCAGGCGCGAGCGCCACCAAATCACGCAGCGAGACCGTCGTCTTGCCGAGCTCGACCTCGAGTTCGACCCCGGCTCGCTCGACGTTACGCGCCAATTGGGCAATATCTTCTTCCGTCACGGCGCGGCCGGCGGTCAGCGACGGCGACCATTGAAAGTCCGTCAATTGGCCGCCGATCGATTGCAGCACCGGATACGGGAGGCAGAAGTTCATGATCCCGGCCATGTCCCCGACCTTGAGTTCGCACGAAACGTACGCCACGATCTGATCGAGCGGGATGATGCGCGGAATGAATTGCGGATTGGAATCGAGCGCTTCGATCTTCAGCGAGAGCGTCAGCAGATAGTTCCACGACTCGCGGTAGCTGTTGAGCATGCGGGCCATGAAGCGCTGCATGAGCGTGCGCTCGATATCGGTGAGATCGCGAAGTTTTTGCGGAAACCAACCCGGACCGCCTAGAAGCCGGTCGATGATCGAGAAGACGAGGTTCAAATCGACTTGAACGATACCGCTGCCGGGCAACGGATCCATCGAATAGATCGAGAGGATCGACGGAATCCCGATCGAGGCGATGAAGTCTCCGTAACTGATCTGCTCGATCGAAACGATCGTCGCTTCGACGCGCGTGCGCAGATAGACCGAGAGCGAATTGTTCAGCAGCCGCGTAAAGTTCTCGTGCAGCGTACGCAGCGTCATCAGTTGATTGTTCGAGAACTTGTCTAGGCGCTTGTTAAAGCGGAAGTCGAACGTTTTGATCTTCTTCTGCTCGACTACCTCGGCTTTTTCGGCCGGCTCTTGCGAGAGCTGGTTGATCAGCGCATCGATTTCTTCTTGCGAGAGACTCGACATAGTTAGAGTTTACTGCCCCTTTTCGGCGCGTGAAATAGACGCGTTGAGCAAAACGATATCGACTCGTCGATTCGTCTGCCGCGCGCTACCCGTGCTGTTGTCCGTCCGTGGGTGAAACTCTCCATATCCGGCCGCCGAGATCCGCGTAGGCGCGAGCTTATCGCGTTCTACGAGATACCGCACGACGTTGACGGCCCGCGCCGTCGACAACTCCCAGTTACTCGGATATAGCGCCGTGTGGATCGGCACGTCGTCCGTGTTGCCCTCCACTCGGATGAGATTTTCGTTCTTCTTTAAGAACAGATCGACTTCGTCCAGAATCCGCATCGTCTGGGGGCGCAGCTGCGCGCTCCCTTCGTCGTAGTACGACTTGTCGGAAAGCAGCGTAATCACCAGACCTCGGTGATCCATACGCAGCTGAACTTGACTCTGCAGGTTGTTCTGCTCGATATATTTTTGCAGCTCCCGCTGAACCGTCGGAACCGCGGAGGGGGAACTAAACGCGTGGGCGCCACTCGTACCGCCCGCCGGCGGCTGATTGACCGACCAAACGTTATCGAAGCCGCCCGAAACCGACTTGGCGAAGCTCTGAACTTTGACTTTACTGATGGTCGACATCGCGAAGAGGATGATGAAGAGCGCCAGCATGAGCGTGATCATATCGGCGTACGTAAGCAGCCACCGCATCATGCCGGCCGTTTCGACCTTCTGTTCCTCGGCACGTTTGCGGAACTTGCTTTCGGCCGCGCGTCCCGCCGTCTTCACCGGTTGGCTCATTATGTGGAGTAGCTCGGTTCGACCACGGCGCCGCCTTCTTCGATCTCGGTCTCGCGCTCGGCGGGATCCAGGAACGCGTGCAAGCGCTCTTCGAGCAGTCGCGGGTTATCGCCGGACTGAATCGAGAGAATGCCCTCGATCATGATCTCGCGCACCAGCAGCAGTTGCCCGTAACGCTCTTTGATCTTGGTGGCGATCGGCAGCCACAGCAGATTGGCGAAGAGAATGCCGAAGAACGTCGCGACGAAAGCTTGGGCGGTGGCGACGCCGATCGAGCCCGCTACGTTGGAACTGCCGGCGGCCGAAGCCAGGCCGCGCAGCATGCCGATGAGGCCGAGCACGGTACCGATGATGCCGAGTGTGGGCGAGTATCCGCCCAGATTCGTAAAGACCGCCTCCGCCTTCGTGCCGCGCTCTTGAACGTGGCTGACCTCGGTTTCGAGGACCTTGCGAATGACGTCGGTGTCGCGGCCGTCGATCACGAGTTGGATGCCCTTGCGCATGAACTCGTCTTCGAGTGCCGCGGCCTCGTTTTCCAGCGCCAGCAAACCTTCGCGGCGGGCCTTTTCGGCAAACGAAACGAGCGTCGCGATGATATCGCGCTCGTGGTAGACCGGCTCGGTGAACGCGACTTTAAAGCCGCCCAAAAAGCCCTTGAGAAAGGTGCGCATCGGAAACGATGTGAGCGTTGCGCCGATCGTTCCGCCAATGATCAAGACGAGCGCTTCCCAACGCCCGAACACGACGTGCGGATCGGTTCCACCGACCCAGCCGGCAAGTATAATGGCCCCAAAAGCTATAAGGAGGCCGAGGACGGTCGCTAAATCCAAGAGGTTGCTTCTCCGCGGTACTTCGGAGGGCTATAGGACAGGTGTATACGTAGTCCGGGCACCCACCTAACATGTATCGGCCGCGGCCGGACCAACATTAAAGCCCCCGTCGGGGCCCCGCCGCGGGCAGCCGCGGCTGCGGGGGCGAGTGCCGCCCCACTTGTCTCTAGGGCCCGTAGATTTTCCGTTTGAACTCGATGATGCGGGCCTGGATGTCATCGAGCGAGTCTCGCACGATCAACTTGTTGCCGCTCGTGAGCGTCACGACCGTATCGGGCGTCGGTTCGATCGATTCGATCAGATCCGAGTTCACCATGATGGACTGGCCATTAAGCCGGGTTAAAGCGATCATAGCTTCAGTAAATTATCGACCCGCCCCCGAAGTCCCACACCGCCATCGTCGTTGGTTCGACAGGCTCACCATGACAACGCCCCGCTCGCCACGCGGTTACACCGTCCTGTCATCCTGAGCCTGTCGAAGGACGGAGCCTGTCGAAGGACGGAGCCTGTCGTGGTTCGACAAGCTCACCATGACAACGCCGGTTCGACAGGCTCACCATGATAACGCTGGTTCTATCGATCGGCGCCGTTAGTTTTCGCTGGCGCGGATGTTGATGGCGGTTGTGAGGTTTTGGTCGGCGGTCGAGATGCTGCGGCTATTCGCCTCGAACGAACGCTGAGCCACGATCATCTTCGTGAACTCATCGGCGAGCGAAACGTTCGACTGCTCGAGCGAACCCGAGATGATCGAACCGAAGCGTCCGGTGGAAGCGCTGCCGTACTGCGCGAGTCCCGAGTTCGCCGTTTCGACGAAGCCGTTGCCGCCGGCGCGATGCAGGCCTTCCTCGTTCTGGAACGTCGCAACGGCGACTTGTGCGAGTGCCTTCTGCTGACCGTTGGTGAACGAACCGGTCACGGTGCCGTCCTGTCCGACCGTAATGTTGGAGAGGATGCCGGCCGCGTAGCCGTTTTGGGCGATGACGTTCGCCGTCGCGGTTCCCGCGAGCGCCGACATGTTGGAGAAGTCGAATCCGATCGTGGTGGGGACGGTCGAGTTGTTCGGGTTGTTCGGTCCGGTCGGTCCCCAACCGTTGATCGTGATCGCGTCACCTTGAGCGGGCGCGGCCGCCGTTCCGGCAACGTGACCGGCACCGCCGGCTGCGGCAGCCGAACTATTGATGTACTGACCTTTGCTATCGAAGAACGCGTAGCCGGTATTTGCACCGGCCGGCATCGTCGTTCCGTCGGCAAAGCTGACCGTGTATTGGAAGCGCGTCGCGACGTCGTTGTGCGCGACGCCGTTTGCGTCGTTGACCGTCGGCGGCAAAGCCGTGGCGGGAGGCGTGTTGGGCGCGATCGGCTTGAACGTGATCGTCGCTTGATGCGCGTTGCCGAGCGAGTCGTACACGGTCGTCGTGAGAATCTTCGATTGTCCCGATCCGGTCGTGGTCGCTTCAGCCGCATACTGCGTCTGGTCGAGCGAGCCGCCGAGCGAGAGATCGAAGTTCTTGTCCGAGCCGGGTCCGAGTTTTACCGCGGTCGCACTGCCGGTGCCGGTGGCCTGTTGCGCGAGGCCAAGCGGGATTTGCACCGTCCCGGGCGTGCCGGTCGAGGTGATCTGGCCGTTCGCGTTAGCGGTATAGCCCTGCACGGCGAGCCCGGAGCCGGGATCGTAGAGCACGCCGCTCGAGTTGAGCGAAAACGCACCGCTGCGCGTGTAGATCGGCGCGCCGCTGCCGTCGGTGTTGCGCAGCACGAAGAACCCGTCGCCGTTGAGCGCGAGGTCGGTGTTGATGCCGGTCGTTTGCAGTCCGCCCTGCTGGAAGTTCGTGTCGACGGAGTTCACTTTGACGCCGAGACCGAGTTCCTGGGGATCGACGCCGCCGCGCTGCTGGGTGGGGCCCGACGCGTAGCCTTGGCTCTGATAGAACAGATCGGCGAACGTCATGCGCTGGCCCTTGAAACCCGTCGTGCCGGCGTTGGCGATGTTATTCGAGATCATGTCGATCTGGCTCTGAAACGCGTTCAGGCCGGAGATCCCGGTAAAGAGTGAGTCGAAAGCCATTCGAAGTTTGACCTTTCGGAGATCCGCGGCGCGTCTATCGATCGACGCCGCGGCCGGAGCCCCGCAAGCGGTCCGCCCCGGTTAGTGACAATGAGTATTCGCTAGATGATTGCCGCCGAATCGATGTTGGTGAAAACGTTCTCGCGCATCGAGTCGGGATCGACCGCCGTAATGACGGTGCGGTTGGTAATGCTCACTACCATCGCGACGTCGCGAAGCATGAAGAGCGACTGTTTCGCTCCCTTTTGAGCGGCTTTGTCGGCCATGTGATTCATCCGGGCAACATCGTCGTTTGAAAGATTGATGTTGCGCGATTGCAATCGCGCCAACGCGTGTGCCGAGAACTTGAGCGGTTGGCCCGCTTGTTGCTCCAGAACCGCGCGAAAGCTCGGTGCCGATGTCGGCGGAATCTGCACCGGTTTGCCGGCCGGACGTGCTGCCGGTCCGGGAACGATGCCGGGTGTTAGGGCGCCGATCTCTTTTGGATCCATATTACGCGGTTCCGATACCCACGATCTGCGTCGTGTTAAAGAGCAGCGGTGCGCCGTTTGCATCGGCGAGCGTAGTGCCGTTGGCGCCCTTCATCGTGAAGTAGGGCTGACCGTTTTGCACGTCGATCGACGAGACGGTTCCCGTCTGGGTCGAGGTATTGCCGGCGCCGTTGGTCGTCGAGACCGTGACGCTCTTACCGAGCAGCGTCGAGGCTTGCAGGACGCCGAAGTTCGATTGGAAGTTCTGGAACGAACTCGCGAGGGTCGTCTGCGATTGCAACGCCGAGAACTGCGCGAGCTGGGTAACGGACTGCGTGTCGTCCATGGGCTTGAGCGGATCCTGATTTCGCAGTTCCGCCGTAAGCAATTGCAGAAACGCATCCTGCCCGAGTTGACCGTTTGACGACGGCGCTGCCGCCGCGGGTTTTTGCTGGACCAGCGAATCGATCGGAAGACCGTTCGCCGTTCCAGTTACTGGAGTTGACATATCTTCTCCTAAGCCAGAGTGTTCAATAACCACGGGTTGCGTATGCCCGGCAAAACCGCTGGGCCGAACCGCGGTTCGATCCATTGATCCATGCCGTCTTGCTCGCCCAGATGCCCGAATTGGCCGTGGCGGTTGCCGAAGGTCGGTTGTTGCTGCTGTCCGCCCGAACCATTGGCGTTGTTGCCCGAGACGTCGACCGAGAACGAGCCGAGTTGGAGCCCGGCTTCGGCGAGCGATCGTGCGAGTTGGTGTTGGTTGCCCAGCAGCATGTCGCGGACGTCGGCATTTTGCGCGATCATGGTCGCGTTGATGGTGCCGCCGTCGACCGTGAGCTTGAGCGAAACGTCGCCCAAATGAGCCGGAGACAACCGCATGCGAAGCTCGGAATGATTTCCGGCGCTGCGCATAACGATGCCTTGAACCACTTGTTCGATGACCGCTTGCGGATCCACGGCGCGGTACGGCGCGGCCGCGTTCGGCTGCGTTGCGGAGGTTGCCTGGATCGAGGTTGGGTTCGTGGAGAGCTGCGCGCCAAACGCCTGCGTCCCATCCTGTTTGCTCGGATTCGCGATGGTCGTCATCGCGAGCGGAGCGTTTGAATCGAACGAAGCGTGCGACTGCCCGTCGCTTTGCGCGCTTGCGCCATCGTTGTTTGCGTGTGCGATGATGGCGATCAGACGTGCGAAGAGAACGGATTGCGCGGGTATTGCGGACGCCGTGCGAGTACCGGCTGCGTTCGGCGCCGCGGCGACGGACGTAGGTGGTTTCGACGTGTTGACCGCTGCGTCGGCTCGCACCGCGCGCGCGATCATGCGGCCGAGCAGATCCGACGCGGGTTGCGGCGGTTGCGCGGGCACTGGTAGCGCATGTGTCGAGGTGGGAACCGGTGCGGCTGGCGCAGATGCGGAAACTGGCGCCTGCAGCTGTGCTACGGCGTTTCCAATGAGCGATTCAACGAACGAAGCGATCTGCGCCGATTGACGGTCGGCGGAGTTTTTCGTTTGCGGGGCCGGGGGTTCTTTCGCCGTAACGGCGTCCAAGATCTTACCCGAGAATCGACTCTGCTGCCCTGCGTTTTCCGCTTCCCTCGCGAGCGTACTCAGAAGATTTCTGAGTCGTTCTCCGAGGGCCGAGGCTTGTTGTGCGCTCGTACCCGGCGGGCCGGTGCCCGGTGGAGCGAGAGCGTTTGCGAAGACCTCTTCGAGGTGTTTGCGTGCATCGGCGTCGATCGGTTTTCCAAGCGAGCGCGCGGCGGAATCCGCAAGCTGTTTTGCAATCCGGTCGATGACCGCTGCGATCGGCGTACCGTTTTGTAGCAGCGCAGCGAGCTGCGCGGCGATATCGGATCCGCTGGTTGCTTTGTCGAGCTTCGCTTTGACGATCGCGCCGAAGTGCGATTCGCCGGTCGAACCTTTAAACTGAAGCAGCCCGCGTACGGCCGGTACGTTCCCGGCGACCGCCGGGACGATGGGTAGAAGTTGTGGTAATCCTATCTATCTCACCCCCTTTCTGTAGATAGATCATCGGCAAGCGGCCGGAGCGACCTTAGGGGCTGGCCCAAGCCGGCCAGGCGGCCTATCGGTCGCGGTCGCGGTAGGGTGGCGAGGCCGTCTTGGTGGAATCCAGCGGCATGGTCCGCTCACGCAGAATCAACCCGATCAGCGAATGCCCACTTACCGCAGCGCTCGCGGCCGTGGGCGGCAAATGGAAGTTAATTATCGTAAATTGCCTGATCGACTCGCCCCGTCACTTCTCGGCTCTTCGCGGATTCATGCCCGCCGTGTCCCAGAAAGTCCTGACGGAGCAACTAGGGGAGTTGATCGCCGACGACATCGTCATGCGGGAAGAGACGGGACCGGTTCCCGCCCCGGTGATCTATTCGTTGACGGAATACGGACGTACGCTGGTACCGCTGCTCCAGAGCGTCGTCCATTGGGGGCGTGCCCACATCGAGCGTTTTGAAGAATAGCCGTCGCCTGCATCCACGACCTTGCGGAGCTGCGCCTCACGCTTGCGCATCTCAGGGGTGAAGTCTTCGCCGAAGTCATCCGCTTCGAGTATCCGCCGAATTTCGACCTCGCCCTCCGGAAACGGAGCGCGGCTCGCCCACGCGATCGCCGCCTCTTTTGAGGCTACCTTGATGATCCAGAAGCCTGCGGCGAGGCCCTGAGTCACCGGAAACGGGCCCTCAGTCACCAGCGGAGTGACGTTCGCAGAATATGAAATTCGAACGCCGCTCGAACTCGCTTGTAAACCCTCGCCTGCAAGCAGTACACCGGCGGCAGCCATCTCTTCGTTAAATTTTCCCACGGTCTGCAACGTCTCCGCGCTCGGCAGCACTCCCGCTTCTGAATCCGCCGTCGCTTTGAGTATGACAATGAAAC